>JBGUIF010000185.1:0-22808 GCA_045112755.1 Anaerobutyricum sp. | reverse complement strand
TATATCGAGACCCTAAAACCAAACCCTAAAACCAGACCCTAAAAAGCGCCCCTAAAAAAACCTGACCATAAAAAACTTTGAATACCCCTTTTTTTTCGGGGAATTGATACCTTCAACTGACATAACACAGGGTATATGGACTTTTTGCCTCTTACTATAACGGGGCTGTCACATGAAAGAGGATGAAAGATTTGGGATAACGACTAAGACCCTTAATGTCCTGCGTGTTTGGCATTTGTGCGGTGTCTGTGCGTTCTGGGACGGACTGATTTTAAGTCCGTCACCAGACGAACAGATGCCGCCAACTGACATAACACGGGACATTAAGGGTTCTTGTCGTTATTAATTGAGGTGTCTGCTTTCATGTGACAGCCCTGGTTTCCATAAGGATTTCTTTCCCCCTTGAATCTTTTCTTGAAATGAATATTTGTTTATGCTACAATCAAGTCTATGGCAATATGAAGGGGTGTAGTATGTATAAAATAATCAGCAGAGACGGTCTTGCCAAGCGAGGACAGTTCAGGACCGTACATGGAACCATCGAGACGCCTGTATTTATGAATGTCGGGACGGCGGCGGCCATCAAGGGAGCCGTCAGTACAGATGATCTGAAGACATTGGGAACACAGGTGCAGTTATCCAATACCTACCACCTTCATGTCAGGACCGGTGATGCGCTGATCAAACGTTTCGGCGGTCTTCATAAGTTCATGGTCTGGGACAGGCCCATTCTGACAGACTCCGGAGGCTTCCAGGTTTTTTCTCTGGCAGGTCTTCGCAAGATCAAGGAAGAAGGCGTCAGATTTCAGTCTCATATTGACGGCCACTACATTTTCATGGGCCCGGAGGAGAGCATGCAGATCCAGTCCAATCTGGGATCCACCATCGCCATGGCCTTTGATGAGTGTCCGCCCAGCAAGGCTGACCGGCATTATATACAGCAGTCTGTGGACAGGACCTACCGCTGGCTGATCCGCTGCATGGATAAGATGAAAGAACTGAATGCCAGAGAGGATACGGTGAATCCTCATCAGCTGCTCTTCGGGATTAACCAGGGAGGCGTGCTCCCGGATATTCGGATTGAGCATGCCAGGAGAATCAGTGAACTGGATCTTCCCGGCTACGCCATCGGCGGCCTGGCCGTGGGCGAGACCCATGAGGAGATGTACCACATTCTGGACGAAGTCGTCCCCTGGCTCCCTGTGGACAAGCCCACTTATCTGATGGGCGTGGGAACACCGGCTAACATTTTGGAGGCAGTGGATCGCGGCGTGGACTTTTTTGACTGCGTCTACCCCACCAGGAACGGGAGACATGGTCATGTCTACACAGCCCATGGAAAGCTGAATCTTTTTAATAAGAAGTTTGAGCTTGACCACCGGCCTATAGAGGAAGGATGCGGCTGCCCGGCCTGCAGAAGCTATAGCCGGGCCTATATCAGGCATCTGCTGAAGGCAAAGGAGATGCTGGGGCTCAGGCTCTGCGTACTCCACAACCTTTACTATTACAACCATCTGATGGAACAGATTCGTCTGGCCATCGAGGAACATCGTTACAAGGAGTTTAAGAAAGAGGCCTTAGAGGCCATGTCACTGAAGGAACTTTCATAACAGTTGATTGCAGCTTTGCTGTCTGTTATTGATATAAACATCCACAATATTTAATTTATGGAGGAAAGAATATGATTTTAAGCAGCGCTATGAACGGAGTTTCCATGATCCTGATGTACCTTGTCGTCTTTGGAGGAATCATCTATTTTATGACCATCAGGCCTTCCAGAAAGCAGGAAGCAGCCAAGAAAGCCCTTCACGATTCCATGAAGCCCGGCGACAGTGTCCTGACAACCAGCGGTTTTTATGGTGTGATCATCGATATTATGGATGACACTGTGATCGTAGAGTTCGGATCCAACAGAAATTGTCGTATTCCTATGACCAAAGACGCCATCTCCGCAGTGGAGAGTCCGGACTTCTCCAGGACGGCTGAGGAAGAGTAAAGTTCAGAAATACGCTTTTTTTCATCGAATGTTTATGATATAATGACTCTGAATGCAGAGGTGCTGCAGCCTGTCGGTCCGACCGGTCTGACCCGCCCTGCGTTAATTAAGAAAAAGTGAGGAGGGCTTGTTGTGAAGAGAGTGAAGACACTTACCGGAAAGCAGACTTACAATAATACGATCTGTAAAGGTGGCTGCGGCGAATGCCAGACATCCTGCCAGTCCGCATGTAAGACATCCTGTACAGTCGGTAACCAGACCTGCGAGAATAATAAATAACAGCGGCTCTCAGGATGCTTGGTAAAGGTTCCGGTCCGGAGTAATCATCACCGGCTGCCGGGGCTGTGCCGCTGGGGACTCTATCCCGATAACTTGTTAGTAATAGGGTGAACAGATTACTGTTCACCTTATCTTTCGTGTAGAGAATTAAGTTTTTGCACCGCAGACCCGGCGGTTGTGGAAAGGAGAACTTTTTGGTTCATCAGTATAAAAACAATGGATATAACATCGTGATGGATGTATGCAGCGGCGCAGTCCATGTGGTGGACGATGTCACCTATGATGTGATTGAGCATTTTGAAGAGTGGAACCTCGACCAGATGGTCGGCGCCCTGCCCTGGCCTGACGATGAGATCCGGGAAGCCTATGAGGAGGCAGCAGCCCTCAGAGATGAGGGACTCCTGTTTACCGAGGACGTCTATGAGGATTATATTAAAGAGATCAAAAGTCGGGAGACTGTGGTCAAGGCCCTCTGCCTTCATATCGCTCACGACTGTAATCTTGCCTGCCGTTATTGCTTTGCCGAGGAGGGAGAGTACAAGGGAGGGCGGGCCCTCATGAGCGCCGAGGTCGGCAGGGCCGCCCTGGATTTTCTTGTGGCAAACTCCGGAAACCGGCGGAATCTGGAAGTGGATTTCTTCGGAGGGGAACCCACCATGAATATGGACGTGGTCAAGGAGGTTGTCCGCTATGGCCGGGAGCTTGAGAAAAAACATGACAAGCATTTCCGTTTTACCCTGACCACCAACGGCCTGCTTCTCAATGACGATATCATGGATTTTGCCAACAGGGAGATGGACAATGTCGTCCTCAGCATAGACGGCCGCAAGGAGGTTCACGATTATATGAGGCCCTGCCGAAACGGCAAGCCTAGTTATGACCTGATCCTGCCCAAATTCCAAAAGTTTGCGGATTCCAGGAATCAGCAGAAATATTATGTCAGAGGAACATTTACCAGGAGGAACCTGGATTTTTCCCGGGACGTGATTCACCTGGCTGACCTGGGCTTTGAACAGATCTCCATGGAGCCGGTGGTCGGCCTGCCCGAGGAACCTTACGCCATCCGGGAGGAAGACCTGCCTCAGATTTTTGAGGAGTACGATAAGCTGGCCCGGGAGATGATCAAAAGACATCAGGAGGGAAGACCTTTCCAGTTCTTCCACTTTATGATTGACCTGACGGGAGGCCCCTGTGTGGCCAAACGGCTTTCCGGCTGCGGAAGCGGGACGGAGTATCTGGCGGTGACCCCCTGGGGTGACCTCTATCCCTGCCATCAGTTCGTGGGAGAGGAAGACTTTGTCCTGGGCAATGTCTTTGACGGGATCCACAGGAAGGAGATCTGTGACCGGTTCCGTGTCTGTAATGTCTATACCAAGAAAAAATGCAGAGACTGCTTCGCCAGATTTTACTGTAGTGGAGGATGTCCTGCCAATTCCTATAAATTCCACGGGACCATCGATGACGCTTATGATTTAAGCTGTGAGATGGAGCGTAAGAGAGTGGAATGTGCGATAATGATGAAGGCCGCCATGGCGCAAGAGGAGGTAAATGAAAATGGCGAAGAAACGTAGAACGAATACCAATCCAAGAACAAGAGCGATGATGGTGCTTCTTTTGGTGATTGTACTTTTCGCAGTCTCTGCATATACAGTTGCGGTTGGTATCGGCAAAGAACGCAAGGGAAGTGCCAAAAATATTGAGCTTGGTCTGGACCTTGCCGGCGGTGTGAGTATCACCTATCAGATTAATGAAGATAATCCGACAGATACAGAGATCAATGACACCATCTACAAGCTGCAGAAGCGTGTGGAAGGTTACAGTACTGAGGCGGAAGTCTATAAAGAGGGAAGCAACCGAATCACTGTTGAGATTCCCGGCGTGACAGATGCCAATGCCATTCTGACCGAGCTCGGTAAGCCGGGTGATCTGTCCTTTAAGCTGGAGGACGGGACTGAAGTCCTGACCGGTTCCAATATCAAAAGTGCGGAAGCCGGAACCCAGGAAGAGAATGGTATGAAAAATTATGTGGTTTCCCTTTCCATGGACGATGAGGGAGCCAAGGCTTTTGCCAAAGCGACTTCAGAGAATATCGGCAAGCCGATTTACATTTACTATGACGGAGAAGTGGTCAGTGCCCCCACGGTACAGACTGCCATCACAGATGGCCGATGTGTCATTGAGAACATGGAAAGCTATGAGAAGGCAGAAGAACTGGCTTCCACCATCCGTATCGGTGCCCTGCCTCTGACCCTCACTGAGATGCGTTCCAATGTGGTCGGAGCCAAGCTGGGTCAGGATGCCATTAGAACCAGTTTGAAGGCTGGCGCGATCGGTATCGCCCTGGTATTCATCTTCATGACCGTCGTATACTTTCTTCCCGGTTTTCTGGCAGGTATCGCCCTGATTCTTTACGTTCTTCTGAACCTGCTGGCCATCAATGGATTTAACGCAACTCTGACTCTGCCCGGTATCGCCGGTGTTCTGCTGGCCATCGGTATGGCCGTGGATGCCAACGTCATCATTTTCACCCGTATCCGGGAGGAGATTTCCGCCGGGAAATCAGTGATCAATGCCATTAACAGCGGCTATTCCAAGGCCCTGTCTGCGATTCTTGACGGTAATATCACCACGCTGATTGCCGCAGCTGTTCTCTGGATGAAAGGTTCAGGTACGGTCAGAGGCTTCGCCCAGACCCTGGCTATTGGTATTATCTTATCCATGTTCACAGCCCTGGTAATCACCAAGAATCTGATGATCAGCTTCTACGAGCTTGGGGCCAAGGATGAGAAGTTCTACGGCAAAGCCAAGGCGATCAAAGTGCTCAACTATGTCAAAGCCAGCAAATTCTGCATCACTGCCTCTCTGGTTGTGATCATAATCGGCTTTGTGTTCATGCCCATCAACAAGAAACAGATTGGCAATATCTTAAACTATGACCTGGAGTTCTCCGGCGGTACCGCCGTGACCATGACTCTGGATGACGGAATTACCGACGAGCTGGATAAAGAGATCTGCCAGACCGTCAGGGAGACGGTGAATGTCAAGACAGTACAGAGTCAGAAGGTTCTGAATTCCAACCAGCTGGTGGTGAAGACCAACGAGCTGACTGTGCCGGAGCGTCAGAAACTGGAAGAAGCTCTGAAGGGAAAATATAAGATTTCTGATTATCAGACCGAGGAGATTACCGCATCAGTATCCAACGAGATGAAAAACGACGCCATCGTGGCTGTTGTTCTGGCGGCGATCTGTATGCTGATTTACATCGCCTTCCGTTTCAAGGACCTCCGTTTCGGAGCCAGTGCCGTAATCGCGCTGCTCCATGATGTCTTTGTGGTTCTGACCCTCTACTCTGTGGCAAGACTTTCTGTAGGTAATACCTTTATCGCCTGTATGTTGACGATCCTTGGTTATTCTGTCAATGCTACCATCGTTATCTTCGACAGAATCCGTGAGAATCTCAGAGAGAGCCAGCTGGTGAAACAGGGACTTGATGTGGTGGTAAATACCAGTATCAGCCAGACATTGACCCGTTCCATCAATACCTCTCTGACATCATTTATCACCATTTTCTGCCTCTATGTGCTGGGTGTGGCATCCATCAAAGAGTTCACCCTGACCCTGATTGCAGGTATCGTCTGTGGATGTTATTCTTCTGTATGTATTTCCGGACCGGTATGGTACTGGATGAAGCGCGGCCAGGAGAAAAAACGCCTGAGGGAAGCCGAGGCTGCCAAGGAGGCCAGAAAGAAGAAAAAAGAGGGTAAGGGAAATAAGACAGTTTCTGTGGATCAGACCCGGACTGCCGACTCCCAGGCCACTGCTGAAAACACTGCAGCTCCTGTGAAGAAGGAGACAGCTGCCAAAACCTCTTCCAAAAAGAGCGGCGGCAAGAAATCAAAAAATAAAAAGAAAAAGAAGAGATAGGGACTGAAAAGTACCCTGAAGGGCTGCTGCGCCGGGAGCAGACAGGCCGGATTGCGGATGCAGTCCGGAAGGCTGTGCTTTCTCCTGGACCGGCAGCTCTTTTTTATCAAGGAGAAGAAGGATGGAACAGATCAAGGAAACATGGACAATGATGACAAAAAGGGCTGATTTCAATGGCATATCCGCCCGGTTTGGCATTTCCCCCATCATCGCCAGGCTGGTCAGAAACCGGGACCAGATTACAGATGATCAGATCAGGGTATATCTTTACGGGACTCTTCAGGATATACCAGCCCCGGGACTGCTCAAGGATGTTCAAAAAGCGGCAGAAATTATCCGGGAGAAGATCCGGCAGAAGAAAAAGATCCGGATTATTTCAGATTACGATGTGGACGGGGTCTCTTCCAACTATATCCTGATGAAGGGACTCATCCGATGCGGGGCTCAGGTGGATTATAAGATCCCCGACCGGATACAGGATGGCTATGGTATCAATATCCACCTGGTCCGGCAGGCCTATGAAGATCAGGTGGACACCATCATCACCTGCGATAATGGCATCTCTGCCATGGAACAGGTGGAATATGGCAATTCCCTGGGTATGACCACCATCATCACGGACCATCATGACGTGCCGTTCCAGATGGAGGGGGGCAGGAAGAAAGAGCTTCTTCCGCCGGCGGCGGCCATTGTTAACCCCAAGCAAAAGGATTGCCCTTATCCCTTTAAAAAAATCTGCGGTGCTGTGGTGGCCTGGAAATTCATCCAGGTTCTCTACGAGACCTGCGGTATAGATCCGGCGGAGACGGAGGAATTCCTGGAGATCGCTGCCCTGGCCACCAACTGTGATGTCATGCCCCTGGTGGAGGAGAACCGGATTATTGTACGGGAGGGCCTCCGCCGTATGGCAGACACAAAAATTACCGGCCTGAGGGCTCTGATCGAAGCCAATAAACTAGATGGCAGGCCCTTGAGCGTCTATCATCTGGGATTTATCCTGGGGCCATGTATCAATTCCTCGGGCAGACTCTCATCGGCCAAGTATGCCCTGGACCTTCTCCTCAGCCAGGATGAATCCCGCTGTGCCCGGCTGGCGTCACATCTGGTCAGCCTCAATGCAGAGAGGAAAGATATCACAGAAAAGGGGGTCAGGGACGGTATAGCCTACCTGCTGGAGAATGGCTATGATAAAGATGATATCCATGTGGTCTATCTGCCCGGCCTCCACGAGAGCCTGTGCGGCATCGTAGCCGGCAGGATTCGGGAGAGATTTCACCATCCGGCCTTTGTCCTTTCCGATGGCCTTGAGGGGATCAAGGGATCCGGCAGGTCCATCGACACCTACTCTATGTATGAGGAAATGTCAAAAATCAAGGAATGTTTCGCTTCCTTCGGCGGCCATCCCGGTGCTGCCGGTTTTACCCTGAAAGACAGGTGCCTGGAGGAATTCCGGGAAAAGATCAACGAGCACTCCACACTGACGGAAGAGGACTTTGCCGTCAAGGTCAAAGGGGACATGCTTCTTCCTCTCTCCCAGGTGTCGGAACAACTGCTGGGGGAGCTTCACCTGCTTGAGCCCTTCGGTCTTGGTAATTCCAGGCCTCTTTTCCTGGCCAGGGACCTGAAAATCCGGTCCTTCAGGATTCTGGGAAAGAACAGAAATGTGGTCAAGCTCTTTGTCACAGACAGCAGTGGTTATGGCATGACAGCCATGTATTTTGACGGTCCGGACCTGTTCCTTGACAAGCTTGAGCAGGGGATAGGAGAGGACCAGGCCAAAGCACTGCAGCAGGGCCTGCGCCACAATGTGTTCTTGTCCCGGGCAGCCTTTCAGGTGGATATGAATGAGTACATGGGACGAAGAGAAGCCCAGATGATTCTCAAGCACTTTGAATTCAGAGAAGCAAAACGGAACTAAAATTACATGGGGATCCTTGCCTTTATCCCAAGTTTCTGATCCGCTTCAAATAAAACTTTGCTGACTGTTTCAAAAAACACAATAGAAAGAGCTGCTGATCAGACGTTCTCGCCCATTTACCGGGTGAATCGCTGCTGTGGCTCTTTCTTTTTTGTTTTTTCAGAGTTTTATGAACAAATAGCCGCCCGCCATGAATACAGAAGATTCATAAGATCTCAAAAAAACATGTAGCAATTCAGTAATTGATGTGATAGAATAGCAGAGATTGAGTCTAAAAAAAGAAATGACCCGGTTGGGGAAGCGTCTGACCGAGACTTCTGAAAAGTATATTTCTATACGGTGCCGATTGCGTCTGCCTGGAGGCATATTTTTTATAAATATATTTTTCAGTTGTTTCGGAAGCTTCCCGCGATGATTTCTTATGAAGTTTTACAGGAGGTTTTTATGGTAAAACAATTTTCAATGGAACTGGCAGGAAGAACATTTTCAGTGGAGATCGGCAAGGTGGCCGCCCAGGCCAACGGAGCTGCCCTGGTCAGATATGGTGACACAGTGATTCTCTCCACAGCGACAGCTTCTGAGAAACCCCGTGACGGCATCGATTTCTTCCCCCTCAGTGTGGATTTTGAGGAGAAGATGTACTCTGTCGGAAAGATTCCCGGTGGTTTTAACAAAAGAGAGGGCAAGCCTTCCGAGCATGCGGTCCTTACTTCCCGTATGATTGACCGCCCCATGAGACCCCTCTTTCCCAAGGATTACAGGAATGATGTCTCCCTCAACAATCTGGTGATGTGTGTTGACCCGGACTGCTCGCCGGAGATTACAGCCATGATCGGCTCCTCCATCGCAACAGCCATCTCAGACATCCCCTTTGCCGGCCCCATTTCCGGTATTCGTATCGGACTTGTGGATGGTCAGCTGATTGTCAACCCCAGCGAAGAGCAGCGTCTGGTCTCCGACCTGGTGCTCACCGTGGCTTCCACCCGGGACAAAGTGATCATGATCGAAGCCGGAGCCAATGAAGTGCCTGAGGATAAGATGCTCGAGGCCATCTTTATGGCACATGAGGTCAACAAGGAAGTCATTGCCTTCATTGATAAGATCGTGGAGGAGTGCGGACTGGAAAAACATGACTATGAGCATGTGGACACACCGGAAGATCTCTGGGAAGATATGATGACAGCCATCCCTCAGGAAGAGATGGAGACAGCTGTATTTACAGACAGAAAGCAGGAGAGAGACGCCAATATCTCAGCCCTGAAGACCCGTCTGGAAGAGCGCTATGAGGAGGATCATGAAGACTGGCTTCCCCTCATCGACGACGCCGTGTATAAGTATCAGAAGAAGACCGTGCGCAAAATGATCCTGAAGGATCATAAGAGACCAGACGGCCGTGCCATCAACGAGATTCGTCCTCTGTCAGCAGAGATCGATCTCCTGCCCAGAACCCATGGTTCAGGTATGTTCACCCGTGGACAGACTCAGATTATGACAATCACCACCCTGGGATCCCTCTCTGAGGCTCAGAAGGTGGATGGTATTGACATCAATGTCACATCCAAGAGATATATGCACCATTATAATTTCCCGAGCTGGTCAGTGGGAGAGACCAGACCGAGCCGGGGGCCGGGACGCCGTGAGATCGGTCATGGTGCCTTGGCTGAGAAGGCCCTGGTACCGGTTCTTCCTTCCGAGGATGAATTCCCTTACGCGATCCGTACAGTTTCTGAGACTCTTGAGTCCAACGGATCAACTTCCCAGGCCAGTGTGTGTGCTTCCTCCCTGTCCCTGATGGCAGCGGGCGTACCCATCAAGAAGGCGGTTGCCGGTATTTCTGCAGGACTGGTGACAGGTGAGACAGATGATGATTACATCGTTCTGACAGATATTCAGGGGCTTGAGGACTTCTTCGGCGACATGGATTTCAAGGTTGCCGGAACCCATGATGGTATTACTGCCATCCAGATGGATATTAAGATCCACGGCCTGACACCGGCCATCATCCGTGAGGCCATCGCCAGGACCAAGGAAGCAAGAGAGTACATCCTGACAGAGGTGATGGAGCCTGTCATCGCAGAGCCTCGTGATCATGTGGCAGAGTACGCGCCCAAGATCCAGCAGATGTTTGTTGATCCTGAGAAGATCAGCGAGATCATCGGCAAGCAGGGTAAGACCATCAACGGCATTATTGACGAGACCGGCGTGAAGATTGATATCAATGACGACGGCCGCGTGGATATCCTTGGTGTTGACCAGGCTATGATCGACAGAGCCCTCGAGCTCATCCATCTGATTGTTGATCCGGTGGAGCCGGGTGCCATCTATGAAGGTGAGGTTGTGAGAATCATGAACTTCGGGGCTTTTGTACAGATTGCCCCCAACAAGGATGGTCTCATCCACATTTCCAAACTGGCCAAGAAGAGAGTGGACAAGGTTGAGGATGTGGTAAATATTGGCGATAAGGTGAAAGTGAAAGTCCTTGAGATCGATAAGATGGGACGAATCAACCTGCAGCTCAAGGAGAAGCTGAGCTGAGACTGTCCCTGAAAAATGATTTAAAAAAGAAAAATACATGAAGTAAGCATCGCGGCAGCGTGTTCGCCCACTTGCAGAAGAATGGGTAGTTCGCTGCAGCGGTGCTTTTTTTGCTTAATAGGAAATTTTGATTTCCTATTAAGAGAATTGACAAAATAATTATTTATGTTATTTGAATGTATGACAAATATTTTTGCATTTTATATTGAAGAATCCTTTGAAATTAGGTATAATTGTTTCTAATAAGTGCTATATAGGGGAAGGTTTGCGTATTTTGCCGTCCCAGGGCGGCGGAGTAAATGGACCCGGTCCCCATTGAGAGGAGAAAAGCTGTGGAACTGTTGCTTGAGCAGATTAGTGAAATCACTCATGGTGTCGTACTCAACAGAATAAAACCAAAGGTGCAGAATGAAGGAGTCGAATATCCCATCTTATCGATCAGCCAGCTGCTCGATGAGGAGAATGGAATTCAAGATTATGAGGTTCCTTCTGTTTTTGTTGATAAAAAGAAAGTGAAGAATCTCAATCTGGCCCGGGAGAACAGTATAGTCATCGGCCTGACATCCTTTCACCAGGCTGCTGTTTTGGGGAAACAGCATGTCGGAAAGGTGATTCCCTCCAACTTTGTGTCCATAAAGTTCCACGATGGAATCATGGACCCCTATTATTTCGCCTGGTATTTTAATGAACATCCGGAAATCAAGAGACAGCGGCTGATTGCCATTCAGGGTAATTCTTCTGTAAAAGTATTGTCGATTCACATGATCCGGCAGCTTATGATCGACTGTCCGGACCTGTCGACCCAGATGTCCATCGGCAAGCTTTATCACTATCAGAAGCAGCGCCAGCTGCTGCTCATGGAGAAAATCAGACTGGAGAAATCCGTGCTGACGGAAGAGTTGAAACAGCATCTGGAGAACCTGTAATCCGGCTGGAGCCATAGATTGGCACAATTCTTAATCAGGCAGATAAGGCATAGAAATTCAATCGGAATCTGATGAAAGGACAGGATGATGGATAAGAAGCAATTGCATATGGAATTTATGTCAATTCTGGGAGAAAGTCATCCTGGATTGACCTTTGAAGAATACCGGGACAGCTGTGTTTTTCTACTGTTTTATAAATACTGCTGCCTCCGGTTCGGCCAGGAGCTTGACGACTCCTACAAACTGAAAGAGATGGTCCGCATGGCGGTTCGTGGTAAGCTGCAGATTCCTTCTTTTCTGAAGTTTATTGAGTCAGCCTCTGCCTACATACACAGGGCCAGCGGCCAGTTCGAGCTGACAGAGTTCTCCTTCTACAGAAAGATGGCCAGGAACCAATCTCAGGAAAAGCAGAAAAGCTTCGCCCGTTTTATCCGAAAGATCATCAAGAAGATTGACGCCTGGGACTGCGACCCTCTGTTATTTGATCAGTACCCGGCTCTTTTTGAGGAAATGCTGGGAGAGTTCGCCCAGCTGAAAAAAGAGACTTACATCTCCGAGGGGGTACAGAATCTCTACAGACTCTTCTTTGCCTACAGCGATGCCGATGCCAGAAGGCTGGTCCTGCCCGGTTTCCAGTACGGGATACTCTTTAAATCCATGTTTAAGGAGGAAATCGATGCGGAAGTCTTCGGCTACGACGAAAATGAAGAATATATAGAGATTATCAATATCCTGGCCTACATGAAGAAACTTCCCTTCACCTCTGTCCACCTTTACAAGAAAAAAGACTGGACCAAACAGTCTGGTCTTGGCGGCACTGTCGACAGAATCTGTGCTTTCATGCCCGACGGCGTGGAGGCCGGGGAATACATGATGAACTTAAGCGATCTGCCCTGGGACCGGGAGTTTTTGACTTCTAAAACAAAAGGGGAATTCCCCTTTATCCTTTCTGCGCTTCCCTACCTGAAGAAAAAGGGAGCCATGGTCATCATTTTCCCCAGCGCCCTGCTCTATAGAGAGGGGCGGGAGGTTCAGATCAGAAAATATTTTCTGGAAGAGCTGGACTGCCTGGATACCATTATGCTTCTGCCGGATCAGATTTTTAATTCTTCCGGTCAGAAGGAAGTCCTCCTCTACCTGCAGATGAATCGAAGACATGAGGATGTAATGTTCTTTGACTGCAGCGACCTGGATAAGATGGACCAGGAGCAGATTGACAGAATCAAGGAAGCACTGGAAGAAAGAAAGGACATTCCAGGTTTCTGTACCAGTGCCAGCAAAGAGAGAATCAAGGAAAATGATTACAATCTGAATCTTCCCCGCTATATCGCCAAAAGCGTGACAGATATCAAGCTGGATATCGAGGCGAGAAGGAGAAGAATCGCAGAGATTGACCGGGAACTGAAAGAGATTGATGAAAAAATCGCCATGTATCGCCGGGATCTGGAACTGTGAGGTTAAGGTTGTGAGAAAAGAGAAAAGATACACCAGGATGCTGCTGGCACTACTGTTTCTTGGTTTGCTGCTGCTGACATCCTGTATGAATGACAAGGTAAAGGCACCGGAAGACGGAAATTCCCCGGAACAGACGGCGGATATCGTCGTTGGGGTCGAGAGGGACCACGCACCCTGGTTCCAAATGGATAAAGACAGCAAGGCAGCAGGAATCTACGAAGACCTGTTCAGAGAATTGTCTCAGGCGGGCGATTTTACCTATGCTTTTGTGGAAGTTGATCCGGCAGCTGCCCGGCCAGCGCTTAAGGCGGGGACGATTCACTGCTATCTGGGAACTTTGGTGCCGCCCACCGGTGAAACCCTGGGCCTCTGGCAGTCTGATGTCCTTTTTGCTTCTGCTCTCTGTCTGGCAGTCCCCCGGGACTCGGCCATCACTGAGCCCGCCGGAATCAAGGGCAAAGAAACAGCCGCAGTCAAAGGAACGCCTGAAGAGAGGTATGCCAGTTATCTGGCAGGCAGATACAAGGCTTTACCCGTGACCTTTCCCGGCCAGAGAGATGTGTTCAGGGATGTGGAGCAGGGAGTTTCAGCGGCGGCGGCCTCGGACTATGCCTGCGTTAAAGAAAAAGGGGAAGACTACCGGATCCTGGAAGTCAGTGACAGTATAAAGAATGCTCACTGTCTCTTTACCTTAAAGTATAACAGCCAGGCAAAGAAACTGGCCAAAGCCATAAAAAAAATTAAAGAATCAGGAAAACTGGAAGAGATGAAATCATCTGTTCCCAAGCCCTGATGGGCCGGATGGATAAATTTTGACATAATAGAGAACTACAGCAGGTACCGTCATGCCCGACATGGCGGTCATTGGTAACAGATTGACCAGAGAGGCAGGTGCCATATGGCAAATACAAAAGGGAATAAAACAAAAAAGAAGAGCCGGGGACGGACATCTTCCGGACGTGCAGGAGCGAAGACAGCATCTGTAAAGAAGACCTCCGCCCGGAAGAAGAAAGAAGAGAGGGCAGCCAGATCCACAGAGAAGATGCTTCCCAGGACTTCCGGTGATGCAGTAGCCCTCCGCCAGCAGGAGGGGATTCCCATGAGCGATGAGATCGGTCTGGTCCTGTCTTTCGGTCTCATGGTTTTAATGATGTTCAGTAATTTTGGCTTTTGCGGCATGCTTGGCATGTGGCTGTCCAGCTTTTTCTTTGGCATCTTCGGACTGGCCCAGTATATCATGCCTCTGGCCTTCTTTGCAGGAATGACTATTCTTCTGGCCAATGACTATTCGAATCTGGCCATGAAAAAATGCGCGGCGGGCTTTGTGATGCTCATGACGGTATCCGCCTTTGCCCAGCTGATGTATCCGGATAAAAACGTGGCAGTTTCCGAGCTTTTCTCCCTGTCTGTCAATCACAGGGAATGCGGCGGCATCATCGGCGGCGGTATGGCTCTGACCCTAAGGTCCGGTTTCGGGACAGCAGGGGCTGCCATTATTCTTGTATGCCTTTTCCTGCTTTCCAGTATTCTGCTGACCCAGAAGTCACTGGCCGGCTTCTATAAAAATGTGGTGGAGTATATGAATCGCTTCAGGGCTGATCAAAAAGTAAAGCGTGCCCAGAGAAGTGAGGAGAGAAAACAGCGAAGAGAAGAGGAAGCTGCCCTGGAGAGGGAACTGCTTGCCTTGACTCAGACTGCGGAAGCGGAGCCGGACTATGACCTTTCAGAGGACCAGGAACCTGAGCAGGATTCTTCAGGGGCTGGCCCCGGCAGCCGTGTTCCCCGCAGGAGGAGGAGAAGAAGGAGAGACCTGTTTTCTGTTTTCAGAAAGGAATCTTCCAGCCAGTCAGGCAATCCTTTGGATGACAAGGTTGTGGAACTGGAAAATCTTAAAAAACAGCAGAACACTTCTCCGATTCACTTTGACAGCAGAGCAGCTGCCTCAAAAAAGCGAACTGTACCGAACCAGCCGGTATTTATATCTACAGAACGTATCTTAAGAAAAGATTCTGTCAGAGAGCTTCATCCCCAGGCCTATCCTTTTACGCCGGATGACGGAAAGACAGCACCTTTTGATGGAGAGCTCGACTACAGTGCTTTCTGCCGCTATGAAAGAGACGGCCTCGATGACTATATTGAGAAAAACAGGCAGGGACAGACAAAAGGAATGTCATCCGGGGCTTCTGATATGACCCAGACCTCTATCGTCAACGAGATTCGGATCCACAATATGGTTGATGAAGAAGACCATCTTTCGGAGGAGACGACCTCCGCAGGCACAGTGTCAGAACAGATTTTATCGGCAGCTGAGACTTCAGGAGAAAAACAGCCTGCAGCATTTGTTTCTGAAAAGATGCAGCCTGCAGCCGAACAGCCGGCGGACAGCCGGAAAGAGGCAGATCAACAAAATCTTTCTGAGGCATCCAGCTTCCATGTTATGGACGCTGTGACCGATGAGACAGACCGCCTGCCCTCCGGTCAGAACCTGAAAGAAATGATGAAGAACAGGGAAGAGGAAACTTCCGGTTCGATAGTAAAAGAAGAAAAGAAGTCTGCAGCAGAGGAGAAATCGGATTTCCATGAAAAGGCAGCGGATATTCGAATCAACCGGGCGGCAGAACCAAAGGCTCTGCCTGAAAAGAAGACAGCTGTAAAGGCTGGCAGAAAGAAGGGGAAGAAGGCCTATGTTTTCCCGCCGGTAAGCCTCTTAGTCAGAGAAGAGCAGAGTTTTCCGGCTGACCATGATATGATTTTAAAAGAGACTGCACTGAAGCTGCAGGATACCCTGAAGAGCTTTGGTGTCAACGTCACCATCACAGATATCAGCTGCGGGCCCACCGTCACCAGGTACGAGATGTTTCCGGAGCAGGGGACCAAGGTGAGTAAGATTGTGGCCCTGACAGATGACATTAAGTTGAATCTGGCGGCTGAGGACATACGTATCGAAGCTCCGATTCCCGGCAAGTCTGCCATCGGAATCGAGGTGCCCAACAAGCATAATCAGATTGTACATTTTCGCAATCTGATCGATAACAGAACCTTTAAGAGGTTTAAATCCCGTCTTGCTTTTGCTGTGGGTAAAGACATCGGCGGCAAAATCGTTGTGTCAGACCTGGCCAAGATGCCTCATCTGCTGATTGCAGGGGCTACAGGCTCCGGAAAATCTGTCTGTATCAACACCCTGATCATGAGTCTGATCTACAAGGCCTCCCCTGAGGATGTCCGTCTGATCATGATCGATCCCAAAATGGTGGAACTGAGTGTCTACAACGGAATACCCCATTTGCTGATTCCTGTGGTGACAGACCCGAAGAAGGCCTCCGGTGCCCTAAACTGGGCAGTCAGTGAAATGACAGAGAGATACCGCAGATTCTCCGAGACCGGCGTCCGTAATATCGAGGGATATAACAAGAAAGTAAAGGATCTCATCTCCAGCGGCAAAGTCCCTGAAGGGGAGCTGGAGAAGATGCCGCAGATTGTCATTATCATCGACGAACTGGCAGACTTGATGATGGTTTCCCCCGGCGAGGTGGAGGACGCCATTGTCCGCCTCTCCCAGCTTGCCAGAGCAGCGGGTATCCATCTGGTCATCGCTACCCAGAGGCCCTCTGTCAATGTCATCACCGGCCTGATTAAGGCCAATGTTCCTTCCAGGATCGCCTTTGCCGTATCCTCAGGAGTGGACAGCAGGACCATTCTGGATATGAATGGAGCCGAGAAACTGCTGGGTAAGGGAGATATGCTCTTTTATCCGGCCGGACTTCAGAAACCGGTTCGGATTCAAGGGGCTTTTATCAGCGACGAGGAAATCAACGCGGTTGTCGACTTCATCAAAGAGAAAGCCGGCAGCAGCGACTATGATTCCAGTGTGACAGAAAAGATTGAGAAGAAGATCCAGTCTGTCAGCAGTTCCCAGGACAGGGATGAGTATTTTGAGGCGGCAGCCCGCTTTATCATAGAGAAAGATAAGGCGACCATCGGTATGCTACAGAGAATGTTCAAGATTGGTTTTAACCGGGCAGCCCGGATTATCGATCAGCTGGCGGAAGCAGGAATTATCGGGCCCGAAGAGGGAACTAAACCCAGAAAAGTTCTGATGTCCGCGGAGCAGCTGGACCAGTATTTTGAAGAATATTGATAAAAATGCCGAAGGAAATGTCCCCTGCATAAAGCAGGGCCTTTTCCGGCAAAGATGATGATATATTCTGTCAAACCTTTACGAAAAAGAAAAACTGATGTATGATAACTGCAAAAGGGAGTAATTATGCCAGTGATAATTGACGGAAAAAAGATATCAGCAGAGATTAAGGAGGAGCTGAGGGAAAAAGTCAGCAGACTGAAAGAAAAAGGGCTGACCCCCTGCCTGGCAGTGATCCAGGTGGGAGAGGACCCGGCCTCCACGGTTTATGTGAAGAATAAGCAGAAAGCCTGTGACTTTATCGGGATGGAGTCGAGAGCCTTCCATCTGCCTGACAGTATCTCTGAGGAAGAACTTCTGGGACTGATCGCAGACTTGAACCGGGATGATAGCGTTCATGGGATTCTTGTTCAGCTGCCGGTACCTGCCCACATTGATGATAAGAAGGTGATTGAAGCCATTTCCCCAAAAAAGGATGTGGATGGCTTCCATCCTATGAGTGTAGGGGCTCTCTCCATCGGAGAACCGGGATTCGTTTCCTGCACCCCGGCGGGTATCATCCAGCTTCTTAAAAGGTCACAGATTGAGATTGACGGTAAAGAGTGTGTAGTGGTGGGCAGAAGCAATATTGTAGGCAAGCCCATGGCCATGCTTCTCCTCAGGGAAAATGGCACTGTGACAGTCTGTCATTCCCACACCAGGAATCTGAGAGAGGTCTGCCGGCGGGCAGATATTCTTGTGGCGGCCATCGGCAAGCCGCGGTTTTTTGATGAATCTTATGTGAAAGAAGGTGCGGTGGTCATTGATGTGGGAATCCACAGAGACCAGAACAATAAGCTCTGCGGGGATGTGGACTATGACAGGGTTGCCGGCCATGTCTCAGCCATCACTCCCGTTCCGGGCGGTGTCGGCCCCATGACCATTGCCATGTTGATGAATAATTGCGTGGAGTCCGCTTGGGATAAGATAAAGAATGAGTAATATTTTATTTGTGTCCCTTGGCTGTGATAAGAATCTGGTGGACAGCGAGAAGATGCTGGGACTGCTGGGGGATTCCGGTCATCGGATCGTCCAGGATGAGGCCCAGGCCGACATCATCGTGATCAATACCTGCTGCTTTATCCATGACGCCAAGGAAGAGAGTATCAATACCATCATTGAGATGGGACAGTGGAAAGAAAAAGGAAGACTGAAGGGCCTGGTGGTCACAGGCTGCCTTGCCCAGCGGTATGAAAAAGAGATCGAGGAAGCACTCCCCGAAGTTGACGCCGTCATTGGGACCAGCGGCTACACCGAGATTGTCAAAGTGATTGATCAGGTGCTGGCCCGGAACGGCCGGACAAAGGGAAGTCTGCTGGGCTGCCTGCCCTCTGTGGACCTGCTCCCGGCCTCGCTCAGTGACAAGAGAGTGGTTACCACCGGAGGATATACGGCTTACCTGAAGATTGCGGAGGGATGCGACAAAAGGTGCTCCTACTGCATCATACCCTATATCAGGGGCCGTTACCGCAGTTTTCCCATGGAAGACCTCCTGCAGGAGGCCAGGCTGCTGGCCGCCCAGGGAACCAGGGAATTGATTCTGGTAGCTCAGGAGACCACGGTTTATGGCCAGGACTGCTATGGCCATAAAGCCCTTCCGGAGCTGTTAAGAGGACTCTGTGCCATAGAGGGGATCGAGTGGATCCGCCTCCTTTACTGCTACCCGGAGGAGATTACAGACGACCTGATTGCCGTCATCAAAGAAGAAAAGAAGATCTGCCGGTATCTGGACATTCCCATCCAGCACAGTGAGGACAGGATTCTCAGAAGGATGGGGAGAAGGACCAGCCGCCAGGAGCTGATCGAACTGATCAGGACTCTTCGGTCTGAGATTCCGGATATTGTACTCCGGACAACGCTGATCACAGGTTTCCCCGGAGAGACAGAAGAAGACTTTGCCCACATGCTGGACTTTGTCGATGAGATGGCCTTCGACAGGCTGGGCGTATTTCCTTACTCACAGGAGGAGGGGACCCCGGCTGCCGCGATGGAGGATCAGGTTCCGGAGGAGGTCAGAATCAAAAGACGTGATGAGATCATGGCACTGCAGCAGGAGATATCTGCTGACCTGTCCGCCGCGAGAATCGGACAGAAAATGCCTGTTCTTATAGAAGGTTACTTGTACAATGAAAATGTTTATATTGGCCGTACCTACATGGATGCACCAAAGGTAGATGGTAATGTGTTTGTCAGTGCGCAGGAGGAGCTGATTTCCGGGGATATCGTTCCGGTCCGGATTACCGGGGCCAATGAATATGATTTGATGGGAGATGTTTATTATGCCGATGAATTTACCAAATAAGCTTACGTTAATGCGCGTTGTGCTTGTTCCATTTTTTGTATTTTTTATGCTGTTTCAAGGGATACCCCATGATATTTCCAAATGGATTGCCCTCATACTGTTTTGTGCAGCCAGTCTGACAGACCTGTTTGATGGAAAGATTGCCAGAAAATATAATCTTGTGACCAACTTTGGAAAGTTTATGGATCCCCTGGCAGACAAGATTCTCGTATCCTCTGCCTTTATCTGCCTGGTGGCATGGGGAAAGGTAGCGGCCTGGATTGTAATCATCATCATTGCCAGAGAGTTTGCCATTACAGGATTCCGTACCCTTGCCAGTGATAACGGCGTGGTGATCGCTGCCAGCTACTGGGGCAAGTTCAAAACAAATTTCCAGATGTTTGCCATTATTTTATGTATAGCGGACCTTGGTAATGTTTCACCCTATATCCATATTGCAGAACAGATTCTTATTTATATCGCCCTGATTCTTACGATTATCTCCATGGTAGATTACTTTGCGAAGAATCTGGATGTTTTGAAGGAAGGAGGCTCGGATCAATAATGAGTTCTGGTCGGAGAATTGAGGAAGAACCTATCGAGAAAAAGATCGCCCGAATATTAAAATATAAGAATCTTTCAGTGACAGTTGCTGAATCCTGCACAGGCGGCCTTGTCGCAGGTACTCTTGTCAATGCCGACGGAATATCCGAAGTCTTTAAAGAAGGATTTGTGACTTATTCTAATGACGCCAAGATCAGGCTTTTAGGGGTTTCGGAAGATACCTTGAACACCTATGGAGCGGTGTCCAGACAGACAGCGAAAGAGATGGCGGAGGGTGCCGCAAAACAGGCCTGTGCCGAGGCAGCCGTCTCCACCACCGGCATTGCAGGCCCTGACGGCGGTACCAAGGACAAACCGGTGGGTCTGGTCTTTGTGGGCTGTACCCTCAAAGGTCACACTGTGGTCAAGAGATGTTTCTTTGGAGGAGACCGCCAGACCATCCGTTACCGTGCCGTGCGGGAGGCCCTGAGCCTGCTGTACTGTCAGCTTCTTGCTGACGACAGTGAAAAACCTGTCACAGAGGATGAGGAATAACGCCACATCGTGACAATCAAAAGAGAACGTAGAGGAAGCGTCGCAGCAATGCTCCCGCCCAGCCACAAAGCAATGGGCGGATCATGTGCGGCGCTCCTTTTTGTTTTACTGAAAAACCACAGCCCTGTCTGATTGATTCACCAGTACGGATTAATGTAGGAAGCCTCGATGTCCTATGTGTTTTGTCTCTGCCGGCGGCTATGCTTTTTTGGCAGGATGAGCATTTTTTAAGTGCATGTCAGGTAGAGGAATATCCATAGAAAAAAGCATGGCGTAAGTACCGAGGATTTTCCGAGCATAGCTTTCGCGCCGTGAGCATGTTTGAGCCTGCTTTTGCAGGCGAGTTTGCGGAAGGCGCGAATCATCAGCAGCGCAGGAAAATCCGAGAGTACAGCTGATTTTTTCTATGAATATTCCTTCCTGACATGCTTAAAACAATTCTGCCAAAAAGCATAGCCGCTGGCAGCGGACAGAACGCAGGACACGAGGGTTCCAGCCTTTTTTGCAGCCTGGGATTTTCATTGACCCTTGAAATACTGGGATATTTGATATATAATTTATAGAACAAGGAAAGGGGCCGGCTGACTCTGACAGCCGGACTTAACAGTCAGAGGGGGTATGGCATGTGTTGATAGAGATAGATTTTAACAGCCAGGAGGCAATCTATGTGCAGCTGCGCAATCAGATCGTCATGCTCATCGCGCAGAACAGACTGCAGGATGGAGATTCACTGCCGTCTGTCAGAAATCTGGCGACTAAGCTTGGCGTGAACATGCATACGGTGAACAAGGCTTACGCCATGCTGAGGCAGGAAGGCTATTTAAAACTTGATCGAAGAAGCGGAGCTGTCATTTCTGTGGAGATCATGGATAAAAAGAATGAGATGATGAAAATCAATGATTACATGCAGATGATTGTTGCCCAGGCCATCTGCAAGGAGATTAGCAAGGATGAGATGCTGAAGATTGTGGACGAGATGTATGACAAGTTTTTTTGACATAGACACTGTCCATGGAAATGGGCTGACAGCATAATGTTAGTATCATAAAAGAAATCAGATAAAGGAAATCACTATGAAAATTGATTTTAATCAATATGCTGCCGCGGCGCTTCAAAAGGCAGAAGAGGACGCTCAGGCATGCAGACAGACCTATATCGGTACAGAGCACATTCTGCTGGGACTCCTTGACCAGAGAGAGTCCCTGGCAGGCCAGGTGCTCTATGCCTGCGGATTAACCTATGAGATGCTTCTGGAGTCCGTTCTGGCAGAGTCGGCAGCTCTGGGGATCCCGGAAAAAAAGACCCAGCCGACTTACAGTCCCAGGGCAGAGGCTGTCCTGGCAGGCAGCGCTCTGGAAGCGGAGAGAATGGAGGCAGCCAGCATCGGGACGGAACACCTGGTGATTGCCATATTTAAAGAACGCGATTGTATTGCACTCAGACTGATGAAGGGACTGGGAATCGAACTGAAGAAACTCTATGTCGACTTGCTGACAGCCTGCGGCATCGACTCCAGGACTGCCCTGGCTGAGTACAGCCAGCTGTCAGGGGCTAAGAGCAGGGAGGGGGCTTCCATGATTGAGGCCTACTGCCTGGATATGACCCAAAGAGCCCAGGCCGGAGACACAGATCCGGTGATTGGCCGCAGAGAGGAGATTTCCAGAATCATCCAGGTTTTAAGCAGAAGGACCAAAAACAGTCCCTGCCTTGTGGGGGAGCCCGGTGTGGGTAAGACGGCCATCGTTGAGGGACTGGCACAGTGGATTGTCAGGAAAGAGGTGCCCCAGACACTCTGGGATAAAAAACTCATGATGATGGATCTGTCCGGCATGATTGCCGGGGCCAAGTACCGAGGAGAGTTTGAAGAGAGAATCAAAGGGCTCCTGCAGGAGGTCCTGGCTCGGGGCGATATCCTCCTCTTTGTGGATGAGATTCACACCATGATCGGAGCCGGCAGTGCAGAGGGGGCTATGGATGCTTCCAATATTTTAAAGCCCTTCCTGGCCCGGGGAGAGATCCAGCTGATTGGGGCGACCACCCTCGATGAGTACCGAAAATACATTGAGAAAGATGCAGCCTTCGAGAGAAGGTTCCAGCCGGTTACGGTGGAGGAACCGACGGAGGAGGAGACTGTTGAGATTCTTAAAGGACTGAAAGAAGGGTTCGAATCCCACCACCATGTCCGCTACCAGCAGGGGGCTCTTGAGGCGGCAGTAAAC
>JBGUIF010000184.1:0-13331 GCA_045112755.1 Anaerobutyricum sp. | reverse complement strand
CAGTTTTAATTCCATAGTATATTACCTCCTCTGTCTGTACCACCATTTATCAACAAATTCTCATATTAGACCCATATTTTGAAGGTCTCCTTCCGGCATCTGCAAAGCGGCAGTTAGTTATTTCTAACTTTCTTTTCTTATTGTAAGTTAGTTTATTCTAACATGTCAAGACATTTCTTCCTGAAAAAGAGGAAGCTGACTTTTGAATGAGGGATTCTTATTGAACTTTCAAGAGTGATATAGTATACTTACAATGGTTAGTATTAACTAACTATTTGCATTTTCCCCTGGTATCTGACCGGCTTATGACATTAATGACTGAACATGGGCTTCCAGGGGAAGAAATATAAGAGATCAAAGGAGAACCCATGAAAAAAGAAAAATATAAAGCACTTTCTATCAAAGAATTCACAAAAGCTGCCGATAAATATGATGGTGACAAGGCGGGGATCTACAAAATGTGCAGGAAAGACTACCCAGACGTCCTGGCTGAACTGGAAAAGGAGCCTTTTACCGACCTGTTGGACTGCGGATGTGGAACAGCGCCTATGCTGACTCTTCTTCAAGACAGATATCCGGACAAACATTATACCGGGATAGACCTGACGCCAAGGATGATTGAGGTCGCCCGTTCCAAACAGATGAAAGGAGTAAAACTGGTCGTGGGAGACTGTGAGAACCTGCCTTTCCCTGAAGATTCCTATGATGTTGTCATATGCTGTCAGAGTTTTCATCATTATCCCAATGTGCAGAATTTCTTCAACAGCGTATACCGGGTACTGAGGCCCCAGGGAAGGCTGATTCTTCGGGATATGACCATGGACTCCGCAGCCGTACGCTGGTTCTGCAACCATATAGAAATGCCCCTGATCAACCTTGCAGGACATGGTGATGTCCGTGTCTATGGACGGGATGAAGTGGATGCTCTGTGCCGCAGAGCCAGACTGAAGATGGAGCTATTTGAGAAACGTGGTTTCTGCCGCATGCACTGTGTGGCAAGAAAGCCTCAGTCTCCTGAACCAATCCCATTTTAAAGATATCTATGACATGCTGATTGGATTTCACATACCAGAATATATTGCCGCAAAAGCATACATTTATACAATAAAAATTCGTCACATTTTCCGATAGTTAGACATACTTTTTATAAAGAACCGGATTTGTAAAGATTATAATGGACTTAAGGAAGAAAAGATATCATTAACGCTTCCTTGACAGTATATAAGCCTGATTTCATAGAGCAGCCCCCTGCCCCATGAAGATTTGGCTTATTTACTTTCAGGCATTATTTGATTGTATGCTTTATTTGCAAGGCATCCTGGACCAGTCAACCTATGACTGTCCTTCATCCCATCTGTGCAGGAAGGCAGCGCATCGGGATGTCTGCATTTTGAATCGGTATTTCGCGGGGAGGTAAAGTATGAACATGAACAAGACCGATAATCCGGTTCCATGGAGAAAATGTGAGAATCTGGATATGTATGCCGTGGCCAGACATGTGCCGGTGATGCTGAACGGAAAAGAGGTGATTGCAGACCGGGTGCCTGCGAGATCGCCTGTAAGATGGAGTATCAACTGCCACGAGGCCTGCGCTTTATTGTCATGAAGGAGACGGAAGTGGCCTCTCCCCAGGCAGATCAGCTACATTTTGACTTTGCCATCTGCAGACATTGTCCCAGTCCGGCCTGTATGGAGGTCTGCCCCCACCAGGCAATCATAAAGAGAGCGGACGGTATCGTTCTTGTCCAGGAAGACAAATGTACCGGCTGCCGCCTCTGCCTCGCTGCCTGTCCATGGCATGTGCCTCAGTTCGGTCCCGGAGGAATCATGAAAAAATGCAGCCTCTGCGCCGCGAGACTGGATGCCGGTCTTAAACCGGCCTGCCAGATTGCCTGCCCGGCAGGCGCCATCCGATTGGAAGAGACTGAATAATGGCTATAGCGAATGTGCCTCTCACCACAAGGGCGGGAGGCACATTTTCATATATAGCATAAATATAGTCTAAGGCTGTTCACACTCCTGTCAGGAGAGGATGGGCAGTATCACAGTTCATCCTCACCAGGCTTTTCCATAACAATGATTTTCTTTTCAAATGTATTTATACACCAGGGGAAAATAAAGGAAATATAAAACATTTGAAGAAAACAGGATATGACGGTTCCCGGTGTGCCGGCGATTCCGTTCTTGATCAGAGGAACAAGTATCAGACTGACGATGTAATAGCTGAGAAGGCCGTATGCCATCCGTATCATCCTCGTCAGCATGGGGACCTCTGTGGAGAATCCCACGTACCGTCTCTCAAGAAGCCAGCCTGTTAAAAAAGCGGCAGCCCAGCCAACACCTTTGAAAGTATCATTGGCCATCTTCGCTCCATCCACCACCAGATTGCCCGCTACGTCATAATCAGTCGGATAGGACTTGAGGGATGCATATACTGCCACTAAAACGGCAATTCCGATCCCGATGACGACTACCATCAGAGCTTTATCAGGATTGGAATCAAGCCAATGTATCAGCTTAAAAATCAGCCACATGACCAACATGCCGACTATACTTCCCACAAGAACGTCCTGGGGGGTATGTACGCCCAGATAATTCCGGCTGAAAGCCACAAGAACAACAAAGATGCCCATCACGGCACGAAAAGACCCGGGCATATCTGATCTCACGGTTACACCTCCATATACGGAAGCCGCATTCATCGTGTGCCCACTGGGAAAAGAGTATCCCGTGGCCGTGGTCATGGCATCACCAAAGGGTATGATGCGCGAGTCTCTGATCCATGGCCGGTAAGCACAGGCTGTCACTTTCAGAAATCCATTGACCAGCCTGTTGCCACTCCAACCCATCAAAAGATAAGTCCCAAACTTTTTGCTGACACACCAATATACCAGAGCTATAATTACCAGCGCTGTATTCATTTCTCCAAGATATGTCATCTTAGAAAGAAAATCCGCCAGGAATCCGCCCGGCCCGTTTCTGAAATCCTGCAAAGCCAGAAGAATGTTAATATCCAATCTATTCTGTCCTCCTTTATCTTCTGAAAGAATAATATTATTCAAAATATATCATTCAGAAGATATCATTTCAATATAGATTCAACAAAAAGGTGCCTGGCACCCTATGCGCGCACTTGCATTAATACATTTGCTTGCATAGGGTGCCAGGCACCTTTACTACTGATAGTTTCCATATGCTTTAATGAAATGTCGACTAAAGGCCTCGATCTGTATTAGTGCCTCTTCTGCTTTCTCCGGCTCACGGTCACAAAGCTGGATCAGTGCCGAAATCGGTGTGGTATATGCCAATGCAAGCATGGCGGGATCATCCTGTCGGATCAGTCCTTTATCCATCATGCCCGCAAAGATATCGGTAAACATATCTTTCAGTCCGATAAGGAAATGCTGTGAGGCAAGCTTCCGGGCACGGTCATCACGATACTGCTCAATCATAAGAAGTTTCCTCGTTTTGATGACCTTCTCATCGTGAACCGTAAAATCCACCATCCGCATGGTCAATGCTGCCAGTTCCTCCAATGAATCCGGTACCGGAGGCAGGTGATCCGGAGATCCAAAGCGTTCATTGTAATAAAGGATCAATTCATCTAAAAGGGTATTCCAGATATCTTCTTTACTCTTAAAATGCTTATACATTGAAGACTTGACCAGACCGAGAGAAGCAGTGAGTTCGCGGATATTCGTACCGGCATAGCCTTTGCTTGAAAACATCTCCAGTGCAGCCTCCAGTATTCTTTGTTTTGTATCTCTAGCCATGAAAACCTCCTGGGCCGCAAAAAAGTGACCGTTCGTTTTCTTTATTGTAGTGAACGAACGATCACCTGTCAAGTCCCTGATTGAGTTATGCAGTTCATTTTTAAAGGAATATCATACACATACACTTCGTGTACTTCATACAGGCTGTCTTCATAACAGCCTATACCTGCCTGCCCACTACAGGATGAATATCCTTCAATTCATAATGGAAAATAGATTTTGACACACTGCATCCGCCCAGAATAATCAACAGGATAAAGCTAAACAGCATTACAGTTCTTTTTTGCATTTTTACTCCCTCACAATATAAAATGTCTCATGAAAACTGGGATTATTTCAGTGGTTCACCTTCGCAAAGGGGCATCGTTTCCCAATACATTGATTGTTAAGTGATGAATAGTGACATACTATCTCTGTTTTCTCCATCACTACTTCGAAATGTTTTTTTACAAAGTCTATAGCAGTAAGAATTGAGAGAAAAGAGTCCCTCTTACAGCAGCGCGGTCCTCCAATCTCACCGATTTTTCCCAATGATTCTGATGTCATTTTATGTGATAAGGCAAACGGCTCATTCGCAAGCGGGGTGGATTTCGAGATTATGGAAATAAACATCCCTGTACTGATACCCGCTCCGCAGGCTCCCCAGAACCCGCAGGCTCCCCCCGGCACACTCTTACCACGATTCATCATCTCCATCAGAGCGCTGTGCAGATCAATATCTCCGCCCGCATTTTTATATGCTGTCAGCAGCGCAGATCCAACCATAACATGATGTTCCGGGCCATGCATATGACAAAAAGGCATATCCATCATTTTTTCTATGATAGAAAAGGGGTTTTTCGAAGTTTCAGCCATACAAACGCCAATAATAGAGTCCAATCCCTGTGTATGGCAATCATTACAAACATAATGACCATTGATACATCTTGTTTTGCTATTCTCTATTTTATGACAGATCTCACATTCCATCTGTACATCTGCTTCTAAATATTCCAGTGGTGATCTGCAAATTAAGCATTCTTCTATCATTATATCACTCCTCCGGTTAACCGGAAATGAATCAATTTACTTTGTCACGCAAATGTCATTGCAGCAAAACACAGAGTCAGTGCGCAATCATCGGGATTTTTTCATCGATCAATTCCCGCAGTTCCTCATAACTCTCCTTCAGACGCAGCCAGGTGTTCTGGTCCATTCCTTCCGGAGCCCTGTTCAAATACTTTTTCGAACACAGCGGCTGAATCATATCATCACGCCGCCAACAGTATGTAGGTATAACTCGCACATTCTCCACCGATATGTTATCCTTCTGAAGACGACAAATGGTAAAGTCCAGAATAATACCCGAATCCGTATACCGGTCAGACTGGTTGCTGATGAAGTTGCCCAGGCTGTATGCTGCCAGTCCTGTCCGGGTTTTTCCTTCTTCTGTCTCCTCCTCAAGAAACTCTATAGGCTGAACCATGTGAGGATGGCCGCCCAGAATAACGTCCACGCCGGCAGCAATCAGTTTTTTCGCAAGAAGGACGGTACTTGCTTCGGGTTCGCGCCGATACTCTTCTCCCCAGTGGGGTATGGCAAACACAACCTCGGCTCCGGCATCCCGTATCTTTTGTACCTCTAAAGCATAATCCGCATTTCTCAGGGTCTTTATACCATGGGCTTCTGCTTTTATCTTTGCCTCTTCTTCTGTTTTGCAGCTGCTGTCCTTGTTCATGGTTTCAGTAAAACAAAGGAAGCCAGTGCGGATACCGTTGATCTCCACCACCACCGGCTTTTCTTTTTCCTCCGGTCTGCGGCTCACACCACCGAAATCAAAGCCCCATGCTTCCACATTGTCTGCAGTAGTTACCACACCCTCATAACACCGATCCAACATATGGTTATTTGCCAGCGTGAGAAAGGTCACGCCTGCATCCCGTACTGCATCCAGCAGCGACTCCGGTGTGTTGAACCTGGGATAACCGGAATAAGACGAATTTTTTGCCGGTTACCACGTTTACCGGCGTGCCAATGAGCTGGGGAGAGAAAACTCGCTCTACTGTGGCTGCGACGGTGTGATGACACAGAAGGCAGGCATGGAGCTTCTTGGTACTGACAAAGCTTACCCTTTCGAAAAACTGCTTGAGGAAGTTCACAGGCAGACAAAAGACGCCGATCCACTCTCCCGGATGCTTGCCGTAGATATAGTACTGTGGCTGGAAGGAGATATTCTTTTTGGTGTCGGCCGCTCTTCCAGGGCGAACGGGATTGATCTTCTTCTTCCCTTTGCCGACCGGCGTATGTTCGAACTCAGTGCCTCCATTCCTTCCACACTCAAACAAAAAGACGGAACTGCAAAATATATTCTGCGAAAAGCCGCAGAAACACGAATTCCACATGAAATCGCATTCCGCCGGAAAGTAGGTTTTTCCGTCCCCGCCAGAAAGTGGTTCCGGGAGGAACGCTTTCGTCCCCAGATTGAACAAAGGCTTTTCAGCTCTGTTTCCAAAAGGTATTTTGATCAGGATATCCTGAAAAACAAATGGGATTCTTTTCTGAATGGCGCTGACGACGTATGGAGCATTCCCTATATGATCTATATTTTTGTTCTGTGGTATGAAACCTGTTATGAAACATGATGCAAAAATCTATACCAGCCTGCTTTTTCCCCATGAGATCCCCATGTTCTCCCAATCGAAACATCTTAAGGCATCTCTCTCTCATTATGCAAATGGCGTCGTGCCGAAGAAAAAGCTGCTGATCTCCTCCGGAGAATAGGAATCATTTTTCATCCACCATCTCACCGTCTCTGCAAAATCACAGACCATGTGATTGAGCATATAGTCTTTGGGAATCTCTGTCTTGATTTTATCTAATTCCCCTTCAAAAACCTTTTCCAGGTACTCTTTAAAATAGCGCATAAACATCTCCCCGCTCTCACTGGAAAGGATCCTCCTGATATAGCGGTGATTGTCCTTCAGATGGTAGAGGATATGCGTAATCTCCCCCTGAAGCTCTCTCTCTGTTTTGGAGAAATCGTGGGTTTTCTCCCTGGTCAGATTCTCCGAAAACACATGTTCAAAAATCTCTGTGCACAGGGCTCTCAGCAGTTCATCCTTGGTCTCAAAATGGGAATAAAAAGTGGACCGCCCGATGTCTGCCTCATCTATAATTTCCTGTACGGTAATGGCAGAGTAGGACTTCAGCTCCAGCAGGTGGGTAAATGCATCGTAAACCGCCTGTCTTGTCTTCTTTTTTCTTCGATCCATAAAAACCCCCTGAACATTTTCTTTAGAATGATCAACATTTTTCTTCTTGTCAGTATATTTTCTGAACATTAGAACCACAACCGAACACATTATTCAGTTTTGTACATATCATACCCTTGACTATAAGTACAGGTCAAGAAAAAACGGAGAAATTGTGCGGGCAGTCACGGCCCTGGTGGTCTTTTGGTTACTGCGCCGTTCACTACTATTTTATTCCCTCTACGCAGATCCAGTCGGTTCCTTCTTTGACATGGATTTTAACAGCGATGAAGCCGGCATTGCGAAAAAGGATATGAAACTCTTCTTTTGATGGGTTGAAAAGGTCATATAATTCTATATTCTCCAGGACGGCCTGGTCAAGGCCGGCTTTGCCATAGATATCGGCAATCAGGAAAAATCGGCCGCCGGGTTTGAGGACTCTTCTGACTTCCTTGAGGTTTTCCTGAGGGTCGGGCCAGAAATAGAAGCTTTCCACGGTGGTAATGCGGTCAAAGCTGTCGTCCGGGAAAGGCAGCTCTTCTACGGATGCTTCCAGAACCTCTACTCTGCCTTCTTCAACCAGTTCCCGGTTGAATTCGCTGGACTCCCGGACAGAGACCGGTGAATGGTCAAGGCCTGTAATCTTAGCCTGGGGAGCCAGTTTTGCCAGACGTCCAATGGTCGCTCCACCCCCGCAGCCAATGTCCAGGAGTCTGTCAGCTCCGGTGGGATCCATGAAGGAGAGGGCCCACTCTGTAACCGGCCCATGGCTCATGTTCATCCTGGACAGCATGGCGGCACCGGCTTCTCCCTCGGGCTTCCCGGGATTTCCCAGAAGGGTATCCGGCATATCATTTTCATCAAGATCCGGGGAGGAGCCGCTTGTCGAACTGTCATCTGCTTCAATTTCGCCGGGATCCAATTGACGGATTACCCGGCAGGGGCTGCCGGCGGCTATCACCCCGTCGGGGATATCGGAGACTACCACACTGCCGCCGCCAATAACCGAGTTGCTGCCTATTGTGACTCCGGGCATAACTTTGACCCCGCCGCCGATCCAGACATTGTCTCCAACAGTAATCGGTCTGGCATACTCCAGGTCTGCATTTCTTCTCCTGACATCCAGGGGATGTCCTGCCGTGTAGAAACCACAGTCCGGTCCCACATAGACATAATTTCCGAAAGTAACTTTGGCACCGTCAAGAATCACACAATTATGATTCGCAGTAAAATGATCACCGGTCTCGATATTGTATCCGTAATCACACCAGAATGGGGATATGATGGAACAGTCCTCTCCCATCCTTCCTATGATTTTCCGGACCAGTTCACTTTTCCTTTCGCCGTCTGACGGCGGAAGCATATTATATTCATGGCAGAGCTCTTTGGCTCTGAGCATCTCACTTTGAAGTTCATGATCAAGTATCGGATTGTAAAGCTCGCCTCTGTTCCTCTTCTCTTTTTCTGTCATTCTCCTGTCTCCTCCACCTTATCTTCCTGTCAAATAGCTGCAGTAAAAAGCATTATGTCCATTTTCCTAAAAAGAATAATAGCACAATTGGTGTATAAAAACATCTCATTTGGATATTGTCTGAAAGATCTGAAGATAACAAACAGCAAAAAACCTTCAAATATCGCTTATTCACCGACATTTGAAGGTTTTTTCATTCCATGGAGGATGATTTATATTGTTTTCCGATCTATGCCAGGGTCAGATCTCCATCTTTAACCCATCCAAGTTTTCTGCAGACCATATTAATCAGCGGAGCAAGTATGGCGGGCAGAACAAAGGAAATAAGGATCAGCCCGGCCCAGTCCATTGCGGTGATGGCAGCCTTGCTTCCTGCCTCGATATCAGCCAGCCAGCCCTGGAATACACCGATTTGGCCTACCAGTCCGCAGGTTCCCATACCGGAGTCAATGGCCGGCCCATCCATGCGCAGGTGGAATATGCAGGTGGCAATGGGTCCTGTAATGGCGGATGTCAAAATCGGTCCAATCCATATTCTGGGATTCTTGACGATATTGGGCATCTGGAGCATGGATGTTCCAATCCCCTGGGATACCAGGCCTCCCCACTTGTTCTCTGGGAAAGACATCACAGCAAATCCTACCATCTGAGCACAGCAGCCTGCCACTGCTGCACCACCGGCAAGGCCGGTCAGTCCAAGAGCCGCACAGATCGCAGCAGAAGAAATCGGCAGCGTTAAAGCGATTCCAACGATCACAGATACCAGAATACCCATCAGGAAGGGCTGAAGCTCTGTGGCCCACATAATGATATCCCCAACCTTCATGGCCAGCTTGCCAAGTGCCGGAGCCAGCAGCCAGGAGAGAAAGACACCTGTACCGATGGTAACCAGAGGAGTGACGAGGATGTCCACCCTGGTTTCCTTGGATACCATTTTCCCGACTTCAGCGGTAACGATAGCTATAAAAAGAACAGCCAGAGGCCCTCCAGCTCCGCCCAGTGCATTAGCGGCAAAACCCACTGTAATCATGCTGTACATCACAAGAGGAGGACTTTTCAGGGCAAAAGCAATCGCTGCTGCCATAGCCGGCCCGCTCATAGCCATGGCTAGTCCTCCAACAGTATAGTCTGTGCCGGATATGGTGGCTACTGTTGACGTCAGGACTCCTATATGAAACAGAGTGCCTAACGTATTGATGATGGTACCGATCAGCAGGGAACAGAATAGTCCCTGAGCCATGGCACCCAATGCATCAATTCCATATCTCTGTAATGAGATCTCTATATCTTTTTTCTTGAAAAATGCTTTTAATCCTTGCATGTAGTTCTCCTCTTATCATTCGATGTTTCTATCCCTTACTGTAACTTTTTGGCTCATAGATCACTGCAGCATCCTGACTTTCCACCAGATATCCTTTCTCCTGAAGCATCTTCTCGATTTCTTCCAGAATCGATTCTGATCTGGCTTCCACCGTATGAAAATGATAACCATTGGTGATATTCTTCAAAGGGGAAGACACACCGCTTAACAGATCCTGCATGAAATGATCCACATCCCGCTTGGAAGATATGTCAAGAGGCTTTCTGATGGTGCCGTATATCCTGTGGTCCACATAGATATCCATAACGCGGCCGCCCAACTCGACGATGCTGATCAGCTCATCTTCTGTCTCCTCATCTGTGTGCCTGACTTTGAAAACCCGCCTGCACTTATCCGCATGAAGCATAATATAGCCCCGGCTGGTAGCCATAAGATTAGGATAAGAGCTGCGCAAAATAGCAATGTCCGTGACCACAACCTGCCTGCTTACCTTAAACCGGTCCGCAAGTACACTGCCTGGCAAAGGCTCCTGACTCGATTCCAGCAGTTCAAGGATTCTGTTCCTGCGTTCCTGTGTCTTAATTCTGCTCAACTACTCACCTTCTTTCCTGGAACCCCCTGGGCTTGAACTTATACAGGAAGCTCTCTATCAGCAAGAGTTTAATGCTCATCCACATTCAATCGAAATCGTCTTGACGATTCCGCGAGAGTCGCGTAACACCGCAGATGTCTTCCTATGCGCACAGCACACAATGCTCCACCGGAGCATTGCTTTGCACACTTAGGCGTCTGCGATGTGACAGTTGTATACTAGCACAGAAACATCAGGTTGACAAGACACCTGTAAGCAAATTTTTTTACATTGTTTTGTCTACTCGCTTCCTGTTCATTTTTTGACAGTTCATATAACATCGGAATCAAAAAACGCCTCCATATTCTGAAGGCGTGGCAAAAACTATTTATCTGATTCTCCTGACTAATGTCAGGTCATCTACCTTTGACACAAGTTCCTCGAGGTCTGCCGTCGTATGTTCAAGTCTTCTTTTGACCAGTTCCTCGCTGCCCTGGTCTGTTGCCTTACTCATTCCGAGATTTCCTTTCTTCTTTTCGGCAATCTCTGCGACTTTAATGAAAACGTCAAAATGATCCCCAGCACCATCAAGCCCACGGCCGCCATCATAACCAGTCCCATGGCGTCCTTATAGATGGCACTGATGATCTTCTGGTATGCTTCCGAATCCTTTACAGACAATGTCAAAGGATCAACATTTCCCATCTTTTGCATATACATTTCCGCATTCGCTCTGAATGCTTCTTTGGACAAATTCAAAGGTGTATAAGTGTTGATTGCTTCTCGCAATCCACTGACTGCTCCCAGAGTCAGGACAACGCCAATGATACCGGTTCCCATAGATAAACCCAGATTTTGTCCAGTCGAGACCAGACCGGAGCAACTGTTCTGTGCCTGAGGCGGAACCGTTGACAGAGGTACGTCTACGCTAAGTGACGTAGGAAAACCTAAACCTGCCCCAAATATTAACAGGCCGGGAAACAGACTCATGAAACTGGCGTCCGAAGTGAACTTATTACGCAGGATAAAACATCCGGCAATTGCAATGACAAATCCCAGAGCCATAGTATATTTATGCCCTATTTTCATCGCCATCTTTGGTGCAATAAAAGATACCAACATCATTCCGACCGTCATGGGCATAAGCATCAGACCAGTTTCAAAGGCCGACAGCTTCAACACAGACAATAGAAACACAGACAGAGCAAACAGGGTGCCTGCCATAGCAAATGATGTAATCAAGCGCACCAGTGTTCCATTTCTCAGATTGCGGTTTTTCAGTAATCTGATATCAAAGAGGGGGACCTTGCCGGCCTTGCTGTATTGCAGCTCAAAGATTCCAAAAGTCAGTATTAAAAGGATACTGGCAATCACCAGGATTACACAAAGCTTTGCGTTTTTGTCAGATAACTGCAGGATTCCTGTCATAAATAAAAGCAGTCCTGCAACAGATAAGACAGACCCTATAATATCCAGATCTTTTCCTGAAGCGGTCTTGGGAAAATCCGTGATTTTTCGATATTGAGTCAGCACAAAGGCGATAATAATCAATTCGAAACCGAAGCCGAAACGCCAGGAGAAAAATGTGGTAACCACACCGCCAAACAGAGGACCGATCGCTACCGCGAAGCCTGCCATGGTACTTACTATTGCAAGTGCCTTTGTTCTATAGATTCCATCGTAGGTTCCGGTGATAATAGAAATCAAAGCTGGAGCCATTAAAGCACTTCCTATACCTTCTAAGAGAGACCATCCTATGAAGAGTACCGTGGCATTCGGACTCAGGGCCGCTGTCAAGTCTCCAACTCCATAGATTATGATACCCAGAAGAAAAATATTTCGTTTGCCTATAATGTCCTGAAGTTTGGCACTGATCAGCAAAAAGGAAGCTGTTATGAGTGTGTAAAAACTAACCATTTTCTGGATTGTTCCTATGTCTGTATCCAAATCGATAACTACCTGGGACATAGATACATTCATGAAGGTTGCATCCAGGGCGCTTACTAAAGCCGCAGCAGCAATCACAAACAGCGGCATCCAGGATATATCCTTTGATTTATTCATAACCTTAATCTGTCACTCCTTTTTACTGGTTTTCACTCTAAGAATCTTTATACTGCCAATATAATACATTTTCTTATCATGTGATCAAAGGCTTTGAAGAAAAAATAGCAGGTATATTTGATTATTAGAGGATACTGTCAACTGTTGGCGACAGGCTCTGTGCCGGTGAACAGTCCTGATTTCAGAATGTAACGGCGAAGCAGCAAGGCTTGTGTTGCCTGAGCAAAAAGTGTCCCAATCCACACGCCCCAGATTCCGATATGAAAGACGAGAACCAGCATCGCCACAAGGATAAGATTTACGCAAGAGAAGGCGATAATACTGCTGAACATAATCTCTTTCATCATTCCGACAGCCTGCAGGCAGCCGTTGTTGATAAACTTCATTGTCTGAAAAAGTGTGATCACGCCGATAAAAAGGCAGGAGATCGCGCCTATCGAAACAAAGGTCTCATCCTTGCTGAAGAAACTAAAGAAGGATTTCCCGCCCCCTATGATGATGACAGCCAGAACTGCGGCGCAGGTCATACCGAGCTTTGTGATGGCTTTACGATAGTCGGCCATTTCTTTGTAGCTGCTCTTTCCGTAGGACCGGCCGATCAGGGTAACAGCGGAGGTCTGCAGGCCCGTTCCCAACGCATAATTAACATTCAGCAGGTAGTTGCCGACGGAATAGATGGCCATCTGGAACGAACCGATTCTGGCCGTAATCGCGGAAATCGCAAGGAGGGTCGCCCGTGTGCTCCAAAGTGTCGGAAGCCGCTTTTGCGGCGTTCAGTTTCCTGTACAGATTAAAAATGTCGTGTCCAAGGTTATCCGTTTTCTCCACAGCCGCTGCGGCAATATTGAGTGTACGTCCATACTCCAGATAATATCTGGAAACTCTGCGGATGATTTTCTGG
>JBGUIF010000183.1:0-30818 GCA_045112755.1 Anaerobutyricum sp. | reverse complement strand
CTTTCAGCCTTATGCAGTTTCCAACCGTTCCGCCTTTGGTCGCCGCATGCATGGTCATGGAAGCTGCAATTACGGACTTAGCACCAGATACATTCTTGTAAGCCACCACCAGATATTTGTAATAGGTTCCTTTCTTCATATTCCTATGGACATATCTGGTTCCTTTCACCTCAGCCAGCTTCGCAAATTTATACTTTTTGCCGCATCGATTGCCATAGATGATATATCCGGATGCTCCTGCCAATCTGTTCCATTTTATGGTGTTTGAGTTCTTTGAAGATTTGCTGACCCGGGCGGAGAGGATACCATAGGTAGAAACTTTAAGATCGCCATCCCCTTTCTGATGGATAATTTTCTTTTCCTGATCTTTCAAAGCAGGATGGTTCGGATCCGTCGGTACAACAGGCCTTGTATCAGTTTTCTGTTCCGTGGCGGGTTTTTGTTCTGCCGCAGGTTTCTGTTCTGTCGCGGGTTTCTGTTCCGTGACAGCCTCTGCTTTCTTAGGAATAATCTCCTGTTTTTTGATTACCTCTCCACAAACTGAACAGTGACTTCCCTCTGTCAGGCCAGTCGATGAAGCGGTCGGTTCAACCGCCTGATCTATTTCAATAGTATGGCCCAGAGCCGCAACTGTTTCTGTCTTTGTATCACCGCAGTTGCTGCAGGTATAGGTTTTGACCCCAGCTTCGGTACAGGTCGGCTCTTTCGTTACCTTGCCTTCATCATAGCTGTGGCCTTTGGCTTTGATGATCCAGCTGTCTTTCTCGATTACATTCTTACCGTTCGCATCAGAGAAGAACTTGCTGCAGCGCTTACAGCTCCAGTATGCGCTGTTACCGTCTGTTGTACAAGTGGCAGCCACTGCCTGATGGGCATCCAGATCATGTCCAAGAGCAGCAACAGCCTCAGTCTTTGTATTACCACAGTTGCTGCAGGTGTAGGTTTTGACTCCTGCTTCGGTACAGGTCGGCTCTTTTGTTACCTTGCCTTTATCATAATTGTGGCCACTGGCCTTGATAATCCAGCTGTTCTCAGGAATCTCAGTCTTTCCATCCTCATCCGAGAAGAACTTGCCGCAGCGCTGACAGCTCCAGTAGGCACTGTTTCCGTCTTCTGTGTAGGTGGCAGTCACAGCAGGATACTCAGTCAGGTTATGACCAAGAGCCGGGACGGCCTCGGTTATTTCATAGGGATATTGCTGATGATTAAATGTAATAACTGCGGAATATTTAGTCTCGCCCTGTGTCTCGCAGCCAGCCTCCTTGATTACGGATGCTGTGACATCCTGAGTAACTGTTTGTTTATGATTGCAGTTATTCACTGTGCAGGTAAATAAAGCGGTCACAGACGTTTTGTCTTCTGAGAGGACAAATGACGGCTCGCCATAAGAATGGTCGTGCTCATCGGCATGAGAGTTGGCCAGATCGATTGTTGCCAGGACAGTCTGGGTAGTTCCGGAGTCAGTATGGTGATATTTGGTTAAAGTGATGGTGTTTTCTCCCAGAGTCAGCAGTGTTGCTGTGGAATTATCACGGAGATAGCCTGCTGTAAGATAGGTATAATGAATGGTTTTTGTTACACCGCAGCGTTCATACTGGGCTTCCAGCTCGGAGGAATCCATATATCGCTGTACTTCATAAGATTTATCATAAGATTCTTTCTGCAGGATCACATAAGTTCCCGGTGCATAATAGCGTTCTCCGGTCTTATTAGCCCAGGAGGCCGTTTCATTCGTGTGATTATGACCGTGCATAAAGATAATGTTGCGGGTTACTTCTGTGCCGTCTACAGAACCGGTCGACGCATAGTTTAAGGCATCGTTCCAGGCAATCGCACCGATGTTATCGCCCCGGGCACAATGTAGTGGTACATGAGAAAGAATAAAACCGGAGATTTGTCGCCAGCCTGATTCCATTCGTCCACCTGATCTTTAAATGCATTGGCAGCTGCGCGACATCGTGCGATAAACCCTTCCGGTGTCACTTCCGGGCTGCTGACAGTTTTGCTGCCTGGATAACCAAAAGTATAGTCATTATAGGCCAGATCATCATAGGAGATGCCATAGATGTGATAAGCAATTGTGCCGTCAGAATTATAGCCGGTATAAACCAGGCCGGATGAACCCGGTCCTTTACATTGCATAATTCCCGTTACATCTTCAGTCATCCAAAAATCGTGTCCTCCGTAAATATTGTGAGTCACAGGATGAGAATCAGCAAAAACAGCCCAGGTCTCATCATGGAGCTGGGAAACGTTTCCCGTATTCCAGCTATGACTTACCATGTCACCAATTAAGCCAACATATTCTACCGAATCGGGCATTTCCCCCATGGCTGTACTGATGGCTGTAGGAGTTTGATGCCGGTCAGATCCGAAAGCCAGCTGATGTGTTTCATTTTTTGCATATACAGATGTAAATGTTGCTCCGAACAAGATTCCTGCAATCATGAAAAAGATGAGCAGGCCTGCTTGTATCCTTCTGTTTTTATGTCTCATACCTTGTGTCCTCTCAATATAGTAATAGTACCATACATCTGATGATGCATTTTCTTTTAAATAAGTAACTAACAATCTGTCCTTTTATTTAATTATATACTGATTTTTTAAATAAATCGAGAGTTGTATCAGAATGAAACAACCCGCCTCAGTATATGGGCCCTAGGAATACACCTACGGTGCCGCACAACTCACGCGTAATCGCCGAGCCGATCACGATTGAAGAAGATGACAAAGGTGCAATTATAGTGAAAGTTGCCATTCAGATCAGTATGAAGTATATTGTAATTAAGAATACTTTACAGGCCTTCAGTAAAAGATCTAAGAAAAGGAGCCCTATGATTCTCAATACAGGAAGCAGAACCGATATACCGGCATTTTATAGTGAATGGTTTTATAATCGCATAAAAGAAGGTTTCGTGATGGCCAGGAATCCCTTTTATCCAATTCAGGTGACAAAATTCCGAATCGATCCTGATGTAGTGGATGTGATTGGCTTTTGTACAAAGAATCCGGCACCGATGATACCGCGCCTGGAGGAGCTGTCCCGCTTTCGGCAATTTTGGTTTGTGACAATTACTCCCTATGGAAAGGAGATAGAACCAGCAGTGCCCCGTAAGAAAGAAGTGTGTGAAGACTTCCAGCGGATTTCCACTATCGTGGGAAAACGTTGTATAGGATGGCGGTATGATCCGATTTTTATTTATGGCAAGTACACTGTGGAATACCACCTGCAGGCCTTTGAAAAGATCGCATCTTTTCTGGAAGGTTATACAGAGCAGGTCGTGATTAGTTTTATTGATCTTTATGATAAAACGAAAAGAAATTTTCCAGAACTAAAAGAAGTGACCAGGGAGGACCGGTTGATTCTTGGGGAGAACATGGCTCGAATTGCATCAAGACATGGTATGCAGACCTATAGCTGCCTGGAAGGAACAGATCTTGCACCATTTGGAGTCAATACCAATGGCTGTATGACAAAGGAAGTCCTGGAACATGCCATCGGGGAAGAACTGCAGATTCCATCCGGTTTATCACCGGCACGGAAGGGATGTCATTGTCTCTTAGGCAGTGATATTGGGGCTTACAATACCTGCAGGCATTTCTGCAGATATTGCTATGCCAACTATGACAGGTCCTCAGTTCTTCGCAACAGTAGATTACATGATCCTTCCTCGCCTCTCCTGGTGGGCCATCTTCAGGAAGGTGATCAGGTCAGGGAGGCCAGACAAGTTCGGTATCGGACAGGGCAGCTGGTTTTTCTGTAGATTCAGACGAAAGGACTACTGGAATTGAGGTTAATCATTCATCGAAAAATAGAATGAGTAAAGATTCTGAAACGCTGACAGATGAAAAGAGGGCGATTCGACGTGCAGGTCGAATCGCCCTCTTTGACATTTAAAGAACATCTGCGAAAATAACACCTTCCATACTTTTGGCATCTCTCATAAGCTGGTCCTTATCATGTTCATCAGATGGCTTCAGCGAGACAATTGCTGTGTAAACCGCCTCATCCAGGTTAGTGTTGGCTGTAATCTGAAGATTCGTAATTGCCATTTTTTTGCTTTTGAAATATCGGAGGACGTAGTCCAGAGACTCTTTGTGATTATACTGGATGACAGCCTTAAAATCAGGAATCCGCTTAATCCGTCTTCCTATACCCGCAAAATAGATTTCCACCACCAGGACCAGAATGGCAGCAAAGACGGCACCTTCATAAAAGCCTGCTCCTATTGCAAGACCTATGATTCCAGTGGTCCAGAGGCCTGCCGCAGTGGTCAAACCCTTTACCGTATTCTTTTTAGTAACCATGATGGTGCCTCCGCCGATAAAACCAAGGCCAGTAACTACTGAGGCTCCAATCCTGGCAATATCCAGTGGCAGCTGAGCCACAAGGTAGAGGTATATTCCAGTCAGAGAGGCAATTGTCGCTCCCAGACAGACCAGAATATGGGTTCGGAAGCCAGCCGGCCTGTTCTTATAGGAACGTTCAAGGCCAATCAGTCCACCGACTAAAAATGCAAATACCATACGAAACAGTGTGGTAAGGAAATTTACATCCCTTAGGGGATCAAATACTGATATCATGTCCATTCCTCTCTTTCTAAGAAATCAATTCCAGAATAGCATCAACACAATCCAGTTCGGCAATGGATGAGAGCATTCCGGAATGGGAAGGGTGATCCTTCCCCAGTCTAAGGGTAAATATCGCGGAAGGAAGTTTGGATCCCCGCTTGATCGTTCTCTCTACCTCAATATCATAAACGGTAGCGCCCCGATTATTGATAACGTCGGTGATGGTACTGATATCATCGATATCGTCAAATTCCACATACAGAGTAATGTTGCGGATTTTTCTTTTATAACGGATTTCCCAGGGGGCCATGACATCCAGAACCAGAACCAGCATGATCATCGCCAGGATTACACACTCATAAAAACCTCCTCCCGCACAGATTCCCATACATACTGATGCGAAAAGTCCTGCCGCAGTAGTCAGTCCAGTGGTCTGCTGGTGGTCGGCGGCCAGGATGGTACCCGCTGCCAGAAAACCTATACCACTGATAACATTGGCGGCAATTCGGGCAGCATCAAACTTGAGGCCCACAATCTCTGTAATGTAAGCCCATCTGCCATTGAGCATCTGCCATTCATAGATGGAAATCATGATGGTCAGAGCAGCTCCAATACTGGTGAGCATGTAGGTCCGAAGACCGGCATTCTGTTTTCTTTTGGAACGGCCGTAGCCTATCACTCCACCGGCAGCCATTGCCAGAACAAGACGGAAAATGACAGAAATAATATTGAATTCTCTTAGTGTTTCTAATACCGAGGACATAGGCCCTTTTCTCCTTTCTTAATAGATACTTTTCATTGAATGCATTTTCCTCGTAATAATATAACAGCGATTACTTATTTTCATCATACATTATATTTCCCCTTATGTAAAAAACTATTTACATAAATTTTTCATTTCTTACTAATTTCTAGTGAATGATATGCGAAAATTCAAATAGAATAAAAAAAGAAAGATGTTTCAAGCCGGGAGCATGGCAATATGCTCCCGGCTATTTTTTATATTAATGAATAACGATTATCTGGTTACTCTGAATTTGATATTCTAATATTGCTGCTGGTTGAAAGATGTGTTATGTTATCTATGCTGCAGTGCCTAGGGACAAAGAGTATGAGCGCACCGCAAATAATTTGAAGAAAAGATAAAAGAAAGGACTCTGGACATCAATGATTAAACTGCTTATAAAAAATGAATCAGATTTGTATAATCCCTATGATCCTTCCCAAATGAAGATCAATGAAGGAGTTTATCGCTACCTGAAATCATATTGTTCTGCTCTGGAAGCCCCGGAACACATCAATGACACTCTTCAGATCATCACAGATAACCCGATAGATTTGGACAGGTTTCAAAGAGTTCTTCAAGATGCTGTAAAAAAAGATATTGCAGAGTTTGACAGGCAGATTGCCAGAAACAACAGGAGAGTTTTATGGGAGATTATTATCGGTGTTATATTCACTGCCCTCGGTATAATGCTTACGGTCTATCTGGATAAACTGCTTTTGACAGTCATTTCGCTTTTCGGTTCGATGGCTATCAGAGATGCCATTACGATTGAGACCACGATTAATCACGATATAAAATGCCTGAAAAACCAGATGGATCCTATCAAAAATATTAAGATGGAAATAGTACGGCAAAATGAATGTCAAGATATACAAACTTTTTAAATGTATCTCATGATTGAGAGAGATAACTGGAAGTCAGTACTGAAATAGGAATCGGGATTGTGAGGTAAAGATAATGGTTTTTAAAGAAACACTTTTTAAATTAAAAGATGGACGGGACGCACTCCTTCAGAGCCCTTGCGAAGAAGATGCGGAAAAAATGCTTGAATTCATAATAAAAGCATCTGGTGAGACTGATTACCTGATGAAATATCCTGAGGAATTTGCAGATTTTACTCTTGACCAGGAGAAGGACTTTCTCAATGATTCTTACGAGAATGATAACGCGATGATGATTGCCTGTGTTGTGGGCGGAAAAATCGCTGGTAACTGTCAGATTTCCTTTCGGACCGGAATGAAAGACTCCCACAGAGCATCTGTTGCAATCGCAATTCTGCAGGAGTTCTGGAATCTTGGAATCGGGACAAGATTCTTCGAAGAGATGCTTCAAATAGCAAGAGAACGAGGTGGCGTCCGCCAGATTGAGCTTGACTTTGTTGAAGGGAACACCAGGGCAAGAAGTCTATATGAAAAGATGGGATTTCGTATCACAGGGATAAAACCCGATGCGATCCGATTAAAAAATGGAACCTTTGTTAATGAGTACTTGATGCTGAAAAGGTTATAACTATTCAACCGAAGCTGTTTTTAGATGTGACAGGAGTTCATAAATATATACATGTTTTGAGTAACGCAATACTGAAGAGTAAAATCAGCCGGTGCCCTTTCGGACATCGGCGTTCATTTTACCATGTATTATCGTTTTCTTTCCTATTGATTTTCTTCTTCTCGTAGAATATAATAAAAGTTAGTTAGTTATAACTAACATGCAGACTAGCGGAAGAAATCCATGGAATAATTTTTTTTCGGATCACAGTTAGTTATTTCTAACATTCAGAGTATATAATCTGGAATCTATCAAAGAAAAGAGGGATATTTATGAAGGAAAAGAAAAAAAGTGACCTGGCAGTTCTGCTTGGATACGCTGGCAGCTACAAGTGCCTGACCTTCCTTGGCCTTGGCCTCTCCGCCGTCGCTATGGTGCTGGGAATGGCTCCTTACATCTGCATTTGGCTGGTGGCACGGGATTTGATTGCTGTTGCTCCAAACTGGACACAGGCCTCCGGCATCGCCCGTTACGGCTGGATGGCTTTCGGCTTTGCCGTAGCCGGTATAGTGGTTTATTTCGCGGCTCTGATGTGCACGCATCTGGCTGCGTTCCGTACCGCTTCCAATATCCGCAAACAGGGCATGGCGCATCTGATGAAGACACCGCTCGGCTTCTTTGATTCCAATGCGTCTGGTCTGATCCGAAACCGTTTGGACGGGGCTGCCTCCGAGACGGAGACCCTGCTCGCCCACAATCTGGCAGATATCGTGGGAAGTGCAGCCATGATGATTTCTATGATTGTGCTGATGTTTGTCTTTGACTGGCGGATGGGTGCTGCCTGCCTTCTGGCAGTTGTTGTCTCCATAGCCGCAATGTGTACCATGATGGGCGGTAAAAATGCCAGTCTGATGGCAGAGTATCAGGCCGCTCAGGACGTGATGAGCAAAGCCGGAACAGAATACGTGCGCGGCATCCCGGTGGTCAAAGTATTTCAGCAGACAGTCTATTCCTTCCGGGCTTTCAAACAGGCCATTGAAGATTACAGCGCCAAGGCGGAGCATTACCAGGGGGATGTCTGCCAGGTGCCACAGTCGGTCAATCTGACTTTCACGGAAGGCGCCTTTGTCTTTCTTGTTCCTGTGGCTCTGATCCTAGCACCCGGCGCTCTGAAAGCTGGTGCTTTCGCAGGTTTTATCACGGATTTTGCGTTCTACGCGGTGTTCTCTGCGATTATATCTACGGCTCTTGCCAGGATCATGTTTGCGGCCAGCGGCATGATGCTGGCAAGCACGGCATTAAGACGTATCGATCAGGTGATGAGTGCCCCGGTGCTTCAGATTACCGATCATCCACAGATCCCAAAGGACAATAGCGTAGAATTTAAAGACGTCACCTTTACCTATGACGGCTCGGAGATCCCTGCGCTGGATCACATTTCCTTCCGCGTTGAACCGGGACAGACTGTGGCTCTGGTCGGACCGTCGGGAGGCGGCAAAACAACGGCTGCTAGTCTGATCCCGCGGTTCTGGGATGTAAGCTCCGGATGCGTGGAAGTGGGCGGCGTTGACGTACGCGAATCTGATCCCCATGTGTTGATGGATCAGGTGGCCTTTGTCTTCCAGAACAATCGTTTGTTCAAGACGAGTATTCTGGAAAATGTACGGGCCGCCAGGCCTGAGGCCACGCGGGACGAGGTACAGGCCGCTCTTTTCGCGGCGCAGTGCGGTGACATCCTTGAAAAGCTTCCGGACGGGATGGATACGGTCATCGGGACAGACGGGACTTACCTTTCCGGCGGTGAACAGCAGCGTGTGGCTCTGGCGAGGGCGATTCTCAAGAATGCTCCGATTGTCGTACTGGATGAAGCCACCGCATTTGCCGATCCAGAAAATGAAGCCCTGATCCAGAAGGCGTTCACGGTTCTGACAAAAGACCGCACCGTCATCATGATCGCGCATCGTCTGTCGACAGTCGTTGGCGCAGATAAAATTATCGTACTTGATTCCGGCCGTGTGGAGGAAGAGGGAACCCATACACAACTTGCTGCAGCGGGAGGCCTTTACGCAAAAATGTGGGCTGATTACAACCATGCCGTGAAATGGCGCATATAGGGGGTGAAAACCATGTTTGGAAAAGAATTTCAGAGGAAATATGCTCTTACCGATCAAGGCATCAAAAACACAAAGCAAGGCACCTTCTGGACCATCATCGTCAATCTTATTGTTATGGGCGGTATGGGGATTCTGTACCTGATGATGTCAAAGTATATGGCAGTCCTGACCGATGGAGAAGAACTACCGAAAGCCCTACCATTTATTCTTCTTGTGCTGGCTTTTCTGGCCTTGTCGATCATCACGCATCTGCAGCAATACCGGGCCACGTACGGCCTGGTCTATGGCGAAGTCAAAGCAGTCCGCATCGGATTAGCCGAGCGGCTGAGAAAGCTGACCCTTGGCTACTTCGGCAATAGGGATCTGGCTGACCTCACCGAGACGATCATGGGCGATGTGAACCGTTTGGAGCATGTCTGGTCACACTGCCTGGGATATCTGTACGGCTCCTATATTTCAACGGCGATCATAGCGATTGTTATGCTTCTCTACAACTGGCGGATGGCCCTTGCCTGCCTGTGGGGTGTTCCGGTGGCCTTTGCGCTGTTGTTTGGCAGCAGAAAACTTACCAAACATAATTCAGAGATTACCAAGGCGGCAGGGGTTCGGGTGTCAGACGGCATTCAGGAGACCTTGGAGAACATTCGGGAGATTCGGGCGACGAATCAGGAAGACAGATTCCTGAATGTTCTGAACAGTAAGATCGACGATCATGAAAAAACCATGCTTCGGGGCGAGCTGCACACCGGCATCTTCGTCAATGCGGCGAGCGTGATTATGCGGCTGGGGGTGGCAACGACCATCCTCACTGGAACAAATCTGATCCTGTCAGGCCAAATCGACTTTATGCTCCTGTTCATGTTCCTGCTGGCAATCACACGCATCTATGCGCCGTTCGACCAGGCGCTGGCGCTGATTGCGGAGATGTTCATGTCTCAGGTCTCCGCCAGCAGACTGATGGAGATCCATGACGCAAAGACAGCGGAAGGCGCGGATATCTTTGTTCCGGCAGGGCATGACATCGTATTTGAAAACGTCAGTTTTGCATACAAGGTTAACTCCAGCGAGCCAGGAAAACACCCAAAGGGCGTATCTTGTACGGAAGACCCGCTGGGGAGTGATGATGAGCAGGTCCTTCGCGGTGTGAGCTTTACCGCGAAAGAGGGCGAGGTCACGGCGCTTGTCGGCCCCTCAGGTTCCGGTAAAAGCACCTGCACGAGATTGGCTGCCCGCCTGTGGGATATCTCCGAAGGCAGCATCAGTGTTGGCGGCATCGATATCAACTCGGTCGATCCCGAGACACTGCTCACAGACTATTCCATGGTATTTCAGGACGTGGTGCTCTTTGACGATACGGTTATGGAGAATATCCGTCTCGGCAAGCATGGCGCAACAGACGAGGAGGTCCTTGCCGCTGCGGCTGCCGCCAACTGCGATGAGTTTGTAGAAAAACTGCCGCAGGGCTATGCGACTCCCATCGGCGAAAACGGAGCAAAACTTTCCGGAGGCGAGCGGCAGCGCATCTCTATTGCCCGGGCACTGCTGAAAAACGCTCCCATCGTTCTTCTGGATGAAGCGACCGCCTCTCTTGATGTGGAAAACGAAACAAAGGTCCAGAGTGCTTTGTCACGGCTTCTGGCAGGAAAGACCGTTCTGGTCATCGCACACCGCATGCGCACTGTGGAGGCTGCTGATAAGATCGTAGTCCTTTCTGAGGGCAAGGTCGCCGAAGAAGGCAGTCCCGATGAACTGCTCACAAAGGAAAATGGTATTTTCAGACGTATGACTCAGCTCCAGAGCGCCAACGCCGGTTGGAGTATCATTTCTGGAAGGTGATGGATTAAAAAACAGGCTTGAAATAATTTCTGATGTTTTGACCCACATTCTGGCTGCATTTTGCAACTTAAATGTGGGTCAAAATAGTCTTATGCAGCTTTAAGGTGAGTCAAAATAGGAAGTTATTGACTTATGTCATAAATATGCATATAATAGTATTTGACATATGTCAGAAAGGAGGGATTATGCCAAGACCTATCAGGTGCCGCAAAATAGAGCGGCTGCCAGTTTATCGCAGCTTTTCACCTGACGATATAGCAGCTGACGAAAGTGTGCAGATGACCGTAGATGAGTTTGAGGCCTTACGGCTTTTGGATAATGAAGGACTCACTCAGGAAGGATGTGCTTCCAGAATGAATATTGCCCGTACCACAGTCACAGCAATCTATGACAGCGCAAGGAAAAAAGTCGCGGATGCACTTGTTCATGGAAAAAGGCTGTTGATTACTGGAGGATGTTGTGAGTTTATACCGATAAAGATTGACCAGGATATTATGGAGAAAGGAAGTAATACTATGAGAATTGCAGTTACGTATCAAAACGGAGAGATTTTCCAGCATTTCGGTCACTCCGAGCAGTTCAAGCTGTATGATGTGGAGGACGGAACTATAATCCAGGAGCAGGTCATTGAAACCAATGGAAGCGGGCATGGCGCTCTTGCCGGATTCTTGCAGGCAGCAAAGGTAGATGCGCTGATTTGTGGTGGCATAGGCATGGGAGCGCAGATGGCGCTGGCTGATGCAGGGATCAAGCTTTATGCTGGTGTTCAGGGATCAGCCGATGCGGCAGCAAAATCTTTCGCTTCCGGAACTTTGAAGTACAATCCGGACGCCCATTGCGATCATCACGGGCATCATCATGATGGCGATTGCGGACATGATCACTGCGCCGAACATCACTGTCACGGGAATTAATAAATTAATATGAAATGCTTACATACATAATTGCAGTCAGTGAAAGTATACGCCAGGCCCCATCATGGTTAATCTGGCAACGTATGTGGGCAGTTCACAGGCAGGATTCTGGGGTGCTCTTATTGCCCTTTTTTATGTGATGCGCAATACTTCAATCCCTAATAGACGGTAAAAAACTATCGTGCTATAATACAAAAAAGTAGTCGCACATGAGAAAACAAAGGGAAATTACAGGAGGTATTCAATGGAAGGGGACAAAAATATGATGAGACATGCGATATACTTTATAATGACATTCATCCTCGTGGCTGGATGTAGTATATTTTCAAAAGCACCGGTAAATGCTGCACAGAAAAAAACAGTATATGTTGTAGAAACGATTAATTTCAAACAGGGAAAGAAGACCACTAAGACCAAGCTGACATATAATAAAAACGGAACGATTAAGATAATCAAGGACTCCAGAGAAAAAGAGACAATGACATTCAGCTATGGGAAAAACGGTCAGATTAAGAATTTCAAGGACAAGATTGAAATCGGAGACCATAAGGGAACAGAAACAAGGAAGTATACATGGAAGAACGGGAATATTGAGAAGATGTTCGTAAAGAGATTTGGGGACAGCACCGCTACGTATACGTTCAAATATAAGAAAGGTATGCTCGACTCCTCCACAAATGTTGAGCAGTGGACTGGTGATGATGGAAGCCCTCAATCGAACGTTATAAAGACAACCTATACCATGAAAAAAGGGCATATCTATAAAATGAAAAACAAATATGGTACTTTCTCTCAGAAGATGGACAAAAAAGGAAATGTGGTCCAAATCGGGAAAAAAACAGGGGGATTCGGCGGCTACTACATTGCCAAGATTACTTACAAAAAGAATAGAATCTCCAAGATGAAGATTGAGAGTTGGAACCCCATGATGACCAATAAAAATATACGTGGAGACAACGCCTTAAAAGGCACTAAGGTCATTACCTATAAGACAATTAAAGTTAATAAATCTCTGGCTGATATCATAGAAGCGCAGCAGTGGAAACTTCTCAACGGCACCGCTACAGAAGATTTTGCCTGGTAAGTGTCGGTGCAACCAAAAGTTGGACCAAAAGAATTAACAGAAATAAAGATATTTTTGATGTTTTGACCCACATTATGGTTGCATTTTGCAACTTAAATGTGGGTCAAAATAGTCTTTTGCAACTTAAAAGTGATTCAAAGTAGTCATTTGCAACCAAAAGTGAGTCAAAGTAGTAGATTATTGATATGAGAGTCACATGAGACTGGGGGAGTGTGAAAGAGATTGTTGCACACTCCCTAAATCCACTAACTACTTATATGTATCTTAACAATCATATTTTACTGCCTCCTTCTCTGAAGTATAGATTAAATATGTACTTAACAAAGAGTAATGAGAATAAAATTGTCTGATATGATATAATAAATCTATAGATTATTGTTGATAAAAAAATGAGAGAGGGATTCGGAAGAATATTGTGGCTGTAGAAATGGTCATTATTATATCGTTCTGGATCACACATCACAGCTCTTTTCATCGAAAATGATTAAGGAGAAGGTAGAATTGTGAATTTAATGCTTGTTACTTTTGATGGAGACCTATCTCAGTTTCTTGTAAACGCAAAAGACGAAAAAGAAGCTGTCAGGCAGGCTATTGTTGCAAATCTCAGTTCTGTTTTTGGCTCATATAATAAAGAGGAAGAGTCCGATATTAAAAACTCGGAATATTATTCTCCGGATACCTATGAGAAGTATATTGTGATGCTCAACTCACATCATCCAAAAAGGAATGAAAGCTTGGCGGAGTATTACTATAGAACGAACCGACATCTGTTGGGAAAAACACAAGTAGCCGAATATGATCCGAATCAGAAAGAGCTTCGTTTCATTGCGCAGAATGCTACTTGTAAGGATGGGAAATACCTTCTGGTGATTCGGAAATATCTGAAATCGAAGGGGCTGGGATATAACACTTCGCTGACGGCAGAGATTAAGAAGCGGAAAGCTGGAAAGCAATACACAATCCGTGATCATATTCGAGCTATAATCTATTCACTGCTTTCCAATCAAACAAAATGGTATCGAGTAGAGCCTCACCTGTCAGAAATTGATGAACTGTTTTATGGTTATGATCCTGAAAGGATTCTCGATTCAGATGCTAGTTATTTTTGCGAAGGACTTTTCAATCTAAAGTGCGGCAATATGAGTACTAAAGCTCAGATGGAAGCACTTCCAAATAATATACAGACTTTCCGACGCATTGAGGACGAGTACGGCAGCATTGATTCCTTTATCACATCTGAACCAGCAGATATTATTGTGGAAAAGCTTTCAAAAGGATCATCTCCCTACAAGTTGAAGATGCTAGGCAAAGCCCTGGTATGGGAATATCTGAGAAATGTTGGTATAGATGGTGCAAAACCGGATACCCATCTACGAAGATTTTTTGGAGCTGACCGGATGGGATCTGGAAGCCATTCTCCAGCGACAATTAGTGAAGTGTCTGTGCAGGTTGCCAAACTCTCTGTTCAGACGGGCATGTCGAAGATTGAAGTTGATAATCTGATATGGAGTTTCTGCGCGGATGGCTTTGGCGAAATCTGTACAGCCACACCACATTGTCAGGATTGTCCTATCAGAGATTGGTGTAATGAATGTTAAAGCAATATTTGCCAGTTAACAACTGCTGAATGAAAAAAAGATAAGGGAGTATTGTGCAGTATCCCTGAAAAAGAAAAGATGATTATTGATGCTTTCAGGTATTTCCATCTAATCAATTATATGCTTCCTGCTTTTTAGATTGTGTTAATTAAGACCGAGGGTATTTTGCTGTTTAATCATAGCAGAAAATATTTCTGCTATGATTAAACAGCAAGCTATTGAAAAATCAGAGATTGTTCTCCATGATATTTAACGGTAGAAATGATGTTCCTATAACGAGTCAACCTGGGCTGGTTAATGAATGCGTATGAGAGGAATCAAAAGATGAAGAAATGTTGGCTCAGAGTTTTTATGAGTGTTTTAGCTATGTGCATGCTGCTTGCAGGGGCTAGTTCAATAAAGGCGGAAGCGGTGAATCTCGGAACTGCTCAGTTCATAGGGGGAAAGACTATCCTGGTCTCTATATTCACCAATACATCCAAGTACTCATGGGATTTTGATAATCCGGACGATTTTCAGACGTACAGCAGTTTGTATCATCAGTTGCAAACCGCAGCCGAATGGATCGAAGAACAGACTGCAGCATGGAATGTTCAGTCAGATATAGAGTGGGACTGGTACAACAACAAAGATTTGTATTATGTTGCGGATCTGCCCAATGTGAATGAGGAATACATTGATTCCCGTTATCCAGAAACACTCGACTGGTTCGAATCCCATATTGACGTGGATGCGCTGACTGCAAGATATAACGCAGACAATATCATATTCATGTGGTACATCAACACAGATCTATACCATGATGAACATTGTCATTCATTCCAGTTTGACTACTCAGATCTTACCGACAGCCAAAAAGGATATGAAGGTGTCTGGTTCAACGTACACATGTCAGGCTATACAATGGGGGCTTCGGCAATGGCGCATGAAAATCTACACTGTTTCGGTGCAGTCGATTTGTATCGCAGTAGTGACCAAATCACACAGTCTTATGTAGATCATTTGAAGAGTATAAACTCAAATGATATTATGTATATGATTTATGACAGACCGGATAAAATTACAGAGACCTTCACGGAACTGGATGCCTATTATGTAGGATTGACACCCAGTTCTCATGATGCACATGTTTATGGATTGGGAAAAAGTCCTCATCTACAATAAAGTATTATTCCACTTTAGGTTGCAAAAGCCTACTTTGACCCGATTTCAGATTGCAAACTTAGCTTACTTTGACCCCACTTTAGGTTGCAAAAACCTACTTTGACTCAACTTTGGGTTACAAAAAAACCTACTTTGACTCAATTTCAGGTTGCAATGGATTACTTTGACTCAATTTTAGATTGCAAGAAATTATCAAATTATATTAAAATATAAAAATTAAGCAGTTTTTTACATTGACCCACTTTTTTGTTGCAGGATAGACCCAACTTTTGGTTGCATGGACAGTTGATACCCAAGAGAGTGCGATCTTCAGGATAATATACAGATAACTATTCGCAAAACCAAACTTTAACGCATAGTATAATGCGAAAAATACGATATGGACTGGTCCGCCTTTACCCGGTGTTCCAGTCCATATTTTTTATAATCTGAAATACTTCCCTTAATATTTTTTTCTTGCTCTCATCATAAGTCGTTGATTGGTAGTGATACCATTTGCTGTCTGGATCCAGGTATTCATAACTGAATAAAGTAATCCCATTTACTCTTGCGGCATTCTTTATATCATTCAACATGAAGGAAAATAATTTAGCATGGGAAAACTCAAAGCTGTCAAAGCTTTCAGGGTTCACTGTGGCCATACGGTACAAAGGTAAACCAATATATAGTTTTACCTGGGAATCCTTCATCAAATCGACCCATTGGCCCAAAAGCTGCCGATAAGGTGAATATTCATTAAAGTATCCCCAATAAAGCTGCGGTGTCAGATAATCCACATATCCGGGTTCACTGATCCAGCGGTCAATATCTGTATAATACTGATAATTGCTCCTTAGGTCTTCAAGGTTTCCATTTGGGCTGATGCCAAAGGCAATATTTGGATCCTTTGCCTTTATTGTCTGATATATTTTAGAAACAAGCATATTGACATTGTTTCTGCGCCATTCAAATATGGTATCCTTACCGCTTCGGCAGGAATGGTGTTTATTTGATGAGTAGGAAATGTAATTCCTATAATCAGCAATATCGAAGCTGCTTACTGCCTGTTCAGGTTTAAAATCAGGATAAAAATAGTCATCCATATGAATTCCGTCAACCTGGTAATTGTTAATTATTTCACGAACCCCTTCTGTGATCAGATTTTTGACGGAGGCTCTGGATGGATTGTAATACAGGGCTCCATTAAACTTTATAACCCTCCCTCTGACCGTTTTGTTCTTTGACTTCATCCATATCAGCGCGGGATTACGCGCGGCAAGCACCGATGTATCTGCATGGGACAGGATGCGGTATGGATTGATCCAGGCTTCAATGAAAAGTCCTTTTTTATGGGTAATTTCCACCATAATCTTCAGGGGATCATAGCCAGGATTCTTCCCCTGAACACCAGAAATACAGGAGGACCATGGGAATATTTTTGATGGATATAAGGCATCTCCAAAAGGTCTGACCTGCACGATGATATCGGTCATGCCGGCTTCTTTGGCTCTGTCAACGACACGATTATAAAAATCCCTAAAATTCTTTTCTGTATTCTCTTCCACCGATTCGAGATATTCTGTGAATTCAATATAGGACAGCCAGACAGCCCTATAATTCAGTACTGAATGATTTGATCCTGCCGAAATATCCTCTGTTTGTGTACTTTCCTGTGAATCATTGGCTGTCGATGTATTTTCCCTGGTTTCTGTTGCTGCTGTGGAATTGACAGCAGAACTGTTTAACAGGACAGACTTGCTGTTCTTTGCACTTGTTTTGAAACGGGTCATGAATTCTGATAATGAATCAGAACCAGTCTTTTGATCCTTTGGGTTTAGATACTGATTGGCAGTATCATTCACCCATTTTTCTACTTGCTGAATAAGCGAGTGTTTTTCAATATAGGAATAAGTACACAAGATCAGGATGGTTAGAAATAAAACCTTCAGTATATGATTTATGAATTTTTTTACCACAATTTTTCCCATAATTCATTAATCCTATCATTCTATTTGATGAGAGTCAAATGTTCGATATAAATAAGTCTGGTATATATAGATACATAGCGATAAAAAAGGAAATAAATGTGTTATTTGTTTAAATACTATATAAAATATGATAATTTCCTTGAATGCTTATTTCTTTCATGCTATTATATTACTGAGAAATTATGTCCAGCCTGTGTAGGGATTATCATTTAAATCCAAAAGGAGGCAATTATTTGCAACGGTCAACCTACAATGACAAGGTAAATATTGAAAACGAGAAACGGCTTCGTCGATTGTGCAGAGATCTTCCGGGTTTCTGTCGAGAGTTCTTCCGCGGCATAGAACCGACTACGTCTTCCCGTACAAGAATTGCTTACGGTTATGATCTGCGAGTCTTCTTTCGCTTTCTGGAGGAAGAATATCCGGAATTGGAAGAAGGTCCTGTGAAGAGCTGGCCGGTGGCTGTTCTTGACAAGATTACCCTGTCACAACTTGAGGAGTATCTGGATTATCTCAGACTTTATGAGGATTCTGATAACAGGATTCACACAAACGATGAGCGTGGAAGAATGCGTAAAACGGCGAGTATTCGTACATTCTATCGTTTTTTCTATCGCAAACAGATGATCCGGAACAACACTGCAAGTCTCCTGGAGCTCCCTAAAAAGCATGAACGTGCTATCATCCGATTGGAGCCGGATGAAATCGCTAAACTGCTGGACGCCGTTGAGCAGGGAGACAAACTCACCAAAGCCCAGAAAAGGTATCACAATAAGACAAAAGTCAGGGATCTGGCTCTCCTCACTTTGCTTCTCGGTACAGGAATACGAGTATCAGAGTGCGTTGGTCTTGATATTACTGATCTGGACTTTGAGACAAACGGTATGAAGATCCACCGAAAAGGTGGGGCGGAGGTTATTCTTTATTTTGGGGACGAAGTGGCTGGGGCTCTTCTTGATTACCTGGAGGAAAGGAAGCGTATCATCGCTAAAGATGGCCATGAAAATGCTCTCTTTTTATCCATGCAGAAAAGCAGACTCAGTGTTAGAGCTGTGGAAAATCTGGTTAAGAAGTACTCCCAGACCGTGGTGTCACTGAAAAAGATTACTCCACACAAACTCAGAAGTACTTATGGCACACAGCTGTATCGTGAAACCGGAGATATATATCTTGTGGCTGATGTGCTGGGCCACCGGGACGTAAATACCACCAGGAAGCATTATGCGGCCATGGAGGATGAGCGTAGACGGATGGCAGCCGGTAAGGTACAATTGAGAGAAAAAACTGCAAACCCATGATTTTGAGAAACACCTGTCAGTACGGCAGGTGTTTTTCATTGTGCTGAAAAAAAGAAGGAGATTTCTGCCTATGGAACTGCGCCGGCATAACCGGAACAATCCTGGCTCTGAATCTCCTGTCTTGTATCTATAATACATCAAACGTATCTTTCAGGGCCTTGTACACGCTTTCTCTGTTACTTATCCGTGTCTGCTTCTGAAATATTCGTATATCTGTATCAAAGCTATGATATTGATCTACAGAGTGTCGTCCCTGACATATTCATAGTAGGGAATCATGAGATATCCACCTGTGTTCAGCTTATCCGAGGACATCTGATTACATTCTTTGATATCTGAAATATAGTCTTTAATGCTGGTGTAGCCCGGATTCATATTATTCTTTGCGATCGACCAGAGGGTATCACCGTAGTTGATCTCAACAACTTTGTACTGGACTTCTGATAAAGGAATCCCGGCACGGACATTTGTCTCTGGTCCCATAAAGATCCTGAGCACGAGGCTCATAGTCAGAAGTAAAAAGATGACAGCAGCCATAACGCTGAGTTTCCCTGCAGAAATCATTTTACGAGGGCTCTTGACAGAACGTTTTACACTCTTATATCCAGTCGGGGATTCTTTTCCGCTAATGGATCCAGGTCTGACAGACATTGCGGCAGATTCCTTTCTGTCAACCATTATCTGAAAGTGAGATCTGCTGTTCAGGGTGTCTTCATTCAGTCCGATGAGCTTGCTGCGATCTGTCCGGCTGCTGTTCTTCTTAGCAGTATTTTTGCTGAAATCCCTGTGGTCATCGATGACTCTTCGGGCCAGATGGGGGTCAAAAAGGTCAAACATGCTGAACGAATGGAAATTCATAATGCACAATGCCTGATTCCTGTTCTGTTCAGCCCCGGTTCTTTTGCTTGCAGCTGTCTGGGGATATCTTTTTAATAAATCACTTCTTCTATAGCGATATGCTGCGGCACTGTTCATAGATGATTCTCCTTTCGAATAAATGTTTGTCGAACTTGTGTTCGTGTCTGTATTATATCGAACAAAGGTTCGTTTGTCAATAGGGTTTTCAAATAATTTCGAATATATGTTCTGAACGCAGAAGGAGCTGCCGCTTTAATGCGACAGCTCCTGTCACGTTCCGTCATATCAGTTCTGCACGCTCTATTCTCCTTTTATGAAAGTCAGATCCTCCCCGCCGGTGAGGGCAACATCATGCAGTAAGAGCTTGATATTCTCTTCTCCTTCTGAGGAAGGATCTATGGCAAACATACCTCTGCCCTTGTTGTAAAGGAAGGCACACAGAATACAGTCATATTTTGCTGTAAAAGTATAGATTTCCTTATAGTCACTGCCTTCTCTTTCATAGACAATACCGTCAAATCCTTCCACGGAATTCCGGGTGAGTCTGATCATCATATTTTCCTTTTCTTCTTCTATCCAGGTCCCGCAGATGACAGAAGCAAAATCACTGTCGCTCGTGGGAAGGACGTTGGATCCTCCGCTGACTTCAATAATCTTTCCGTCATGTATTTTTACATTAAATTCCATATACTCATCCACAACAGTACCGTCTGTGTGGACAATGCGGATAGTATCTTCTATGTCTCCCTGGCCCTTTGTATCTTCTGCAGCCCGGAAACTTCCTGCGTAAGCAAGACCTTTTTCTTCTGTGGTTTCTGTAACCAGTTCCACCAAAGTGGCATCACCCTTGTCTCCTTTGTAGCTTTCCCAATAATAGCCTTTTTTATCATTGGCTGAGGCCTGGATTCGGATCGTATAGGTGCCGTTTTTCAGTTCGTTATCCAATTTCCAGCCATCCTGAGTTTTCTCGGCTTTTTTGTCAGCAGTGGAAGCTGCGGTCTCAGCCGTATTGTCTGTCTGTGCGGTTGATTGCTGATTTTTGGCCATTAATGGCATGGACAGAATGGCTGCCATGAGGACTGTACAGATTCCAATCATTTTTTTATTTTTTTTCATCATTTCCGACCTCCAAGATAGATGCTGCCGCCTTGATTAAAATGAAAACCGCTGTCTTTCCTGCGAAAAAAATAACAAGGCGATATTAATGGATAAAAAGTCAATAGTTTTCTTTATAACCTGATCGTAACATATTCTTTATCATAAAAGTGTCACACAGGCTTCCTCACAGTCAAAACTGACTGATGATGGTTTCAGTTCGGAAAAAGGAATAATCGGCTGCTGGTCAGCAACATGGTCTCCCAGCATTTTCTCCATCCAGACCATATTGTACCAGCGATGAAATTTGTATCCGCAGTCATGGAAAGTGGCCGCAAGTTTGTAGCCCTTCCTCTCATGAAATCTCACACTGTCAAAAGTGAGATATTCATCCTCTTCTTCCCGTGGTACAGCAATACAGGCATTGGCATTCAGAATCTTCTGCTGCCGCAGCAGATCTTCCAGACGGTCCTGAAGCAGGGAACCGATTCCCATCCGTCTTGCATTTTCTGCCACATAGATGGTGGTTTCCACGCACCAGTCATAGGCGGCTCTGTCCTTGAAGCTGCCTGCGCTGGCATAACCAAGAATCTTTCCCTGAACCTCTGCTGCGATAAATGGATATCGCTTTAAAGTGCGGCTAATACGTTCCTGAAACTCTTCAGGACTCGGGGGAATGACCTCGAAAGTGACGGCTGTGTGATTCACATAGTAACTATAAATATCCAATAATTCTTTGGTATCTTCAGTAGACACTGTCCGGATCTTGATTTTCATTTTCCTGACTCTCCTTTTTCATCATACGTTCACTATAGCATATCTTTTAGAGTGAAGCCAATCTTTATCATTCAATGTAGTTTTACTTGAAAAGCCTGAGGGATCAAAGTGAGTCCTATTTACACTGGTTATCATAATTTTCCATGAAAAAGCCAGGTACAGCTGCAATCTATACCTGGCTTCTTACGTACTTTGAAAATGAAAAATATTTGTTCAGGATTCTAAGGTTTTAACTCATGATATTTGAAAAGTTCTGAAAAAGTACCTGTGTGTTAAAGCATACTTACAATCTGCTCTTTCGGGCGGAAACCGACAGACATGTTGGTGACCTTGCCCTCTTTCATTATGACTACCGTAGGAATGCTGGATACCTGGAAGGCGGAGGCCAGCTCCATCTCCTCATCCACATTTACTTTACAGACCTTGACTTTTCCCGCATATTCCTCAGCTATTTCTGAAATTACAGGAGAAAGCATCCTGCATGGACCGCACCAGCTTGCCCAAAAGTCAATTAATACCGGGATATCTGAATTAAGGACCTCATCCTTAAAGTTTTTATTTGTGATCGTAATTTCTTTCATGGGTTTTTCCTCCTTTTTTATGGATCTTTATCTGTATTATAATGAAAAGGAGGCTGCTCTTCTGTGACCAGGTCACAAAAAGAAATATTTTTATAAAAGATTTTTGAGTCCTTCCGGATCAGTAATCAGGATGTGTCCCCTCGTGACCCTGACCAGTCCTTCCGAAGAAAAATGACGAAGCATCCGGGCCACAACCTCCCGGGCAGAATTTACATCCCGGGCAATTTCTTCCTGCGTCATTCTAAGATCCGGGCTGCCACTGTCTTCCAGGGTTTTAATCAGGTAGGCTGCCAGCCTTTGGTCAAAGCGCTTGAATAAAATCTCCTGCATGACCCAGATGGCCTGGGAGAAACGTTCAGTCTCTGTCTCGTAAATAAAGAGACGGAAAAAGATGTTGGATTTAGAAAGGAAGGAGCATAGGTCAGCAGGAATCACCAGCAGATCTGCCGCCTGGCTGGCGCAGACCAGTGTGTCGAAGGTAATCTGCCGGATAACACAGGAGGCTGTGGTCACACAGGGTTCACCTTTAACGATGCGATAGAGGGTGATCTCCCGGCCTTCCTCTGATAAAAGGCATACCCGAATCGCTCCTTTAAGGACCAGGACAATGCCCATACAGGAACTGTCACTACTGTTGATTATCTGATTTTTTTCAAAATGTTTTACAGTGAACCGGTCCAGGACCATCTTCTTTTCGTCTGCTGTAAGTTCTTCCCAGAAGGGAAGGACAGCCAGGTGTTTCTCTGCAGATTCTCTTTTTCTATACATTCTTTACTCCAGTACTTTCTTTTCCGGTAAATTCTTCACTCCAGTACTTTCTTTTCCGGTAAATTCTTCATTCCAGTTTTTCTTTTCCGGTAAATTTTTCACCTTGGTATTTTCTTTTCCAGTACATTTTTCACCCTCAGTACTCTTTTATTGTTCGTTCTTCTTATCCAGGGCTTTCCTGCCTTTTCTCTGAGTTGACTGTTCATCGTCTCAGATATTCCTTGGAAATGGGAAAATCGAAATAGGTTTCAGGGAAGGGTTCATTTTTTAAAGTGAAATGCCACCATTCACAGTCCAATGGCTCAAATCCGTTCCTAATCATGACTTGCTGCAGAAGCATTCTGTTGGCATACTGGTCTTTTGAGATTCCCTGAAAATCAGGGTGGGATACCGGACTGAACAGATCAAAGGGACTTCCCATGTCCAGTTCTTTGCCGGTCTTCATGTCCAGAAGGGTCAGGTCCACGGTACTCCCTCTACTGTGGCTGGAACGTTTGGCAATATAGCCCTTTGTAAATAATTCCTCTTTATCCAGATCCGGATAAAAATAAGGCTTCATTCGCAGATCCAGGTCCTCAATCCCCCAGAGAACAAAATGTTTCACCGCTCTGGCCGGACGGTAGGCATCAAATACTTTCAGACGATATCCCTCCACATTCACTTCATTGCTGACATTTTTCAAGGCCCTGGCTGCCTCTATGGTTAAAAGAGCACAGGGATCCTCGTACCCGTCAATCCGGTCACCGATAAAATTATAGGTGGAATGATAACGGATCTCCTGGATGATTCCCGGTACATAATCTGCCAGCACAACAAATCCTGAGGAATCCATGACTGCTTTCTCTTTATAATTAATGGGCATTGTGCGACCTCCTTCATGATTTCCAGGACTGATAAGTTGATTATGATTATCTTTTATCAGAAGCAATTGTAAGGGACTCAGGCTGAAAGAAATTCATTGTGATATTTACCACACATTGATCCGGTCTTCAGGAGCCAGGTACATGGTGTCCCCTTCCTTTATGTCAAAGGTATCAAGGAACTCATCATACTGCTGCAGGGTGACATTGGTCCTTAAATAGTGCAGTGGATGGGGATCCTTGGTCAGAAGGGAGTATTCTATATTCCGGGTGATGATGGCGCGCCAGATCCCAGCATAGGCTTTGAAGAATGCCTGATAGTCAAAATCCTTCCTGTCTTTTACACTGTAGAGGATGGATTTTATCCCTCCCATATCTGCAATCGCTTCCGTCTGTATATTTTTGCCGAGCACTTTCTGCCCTTCCCAAACTGTAATGTTATTGTAGTAGGAAATCAGTTTGTCTGCCCGGGCCTGGAAGGCTTTATAGTCATCCTCCTGCCACCAGTTCTTCATATTTCCATCCTTGTCAAACTGCGCTCCCTGGGTATCGAAGGCGTGGCTGATTTCATGACCGATTAATGCGCCGATGCCGCCAAGGAGCTCTTCTTTCGACATACCCTCATGGTAGAAAGGATCATTCAGAATTCCGACAAGGATATTGATGGAATTATTTAAAGGATTATAGAAGGCATTGGCTTCCAGACAACTGAGTTCAAAAGTGTCTTTGTCCACGGTGCCATTGGTGTTGGACACGTCCATCGCCCGGTTGAATTCTGCTATGGCATCAAGACATTGTCTGTAGCTGAGTCCTGTAAGATCCAGGCTGCTGTAATCAATCCATTTATCAGGGTAGACAGCATTGATTTTTAAGGTGTCCAGCTTCTCAATGGCCTTGTTTTTGGTTTCTTCAGAGAGCCAGTTTTCTTCTTTCAGCAGAACATGATAGGCATCCACCAGATCCTCGCAGATTTTATGGATTGTCTTTTTCAGTTCCCTGCAATCATATTTTTCCAGGAAAGCCTGATCCATAGGATTCGGCAAAGTTGTGCGGGTGATGTTGTAAGCGTTCAGTTCATCAGCCGGCATACCTCATGGAGTCAAACATGGTCTGTGCCTCATCATCCTGGTAACCAAGTCTTTTCAGCATACTTTTTGCCTTCTGGAGATAAGCCTTGTAACATCTGTCTCCCAGCTCAGTCCTGTTTTTATATTCTGCGGGATCCTTTAAGGTGAAAGCTCCGGTATGAATCGTCAACACATATTTGCTGGAGTCATCTTTAGAGACCTCATTGCCGAGACTTAAAAGAGTATTTACATGAAGGTTCTGCTCTGGATCACAGATAAAGGAACGAAGATCCTCCAGCGTTTTAATGTTCTGGATCCTCTCCACTGTTTTCATGATGGGATCAAGACCTGCCTTGTTCCGTGCATCCCAGTTAAGGATAGCCTTATAAAAGGACTGGACAAGAGCAGCCTCATGACTTTTCAGATTCTCATCGGTCAATACTGCCAGGCCTTTATTTTTTGTAGTATCAAAGGCCTCCATAAAGGAGGAGTGACGACTCCGTCCGTCAGGAATCTCTGCTTTCATAAGCCAGTCGTGATTGACAAAAAGATAGAAATCTTCCTTAGGGGAGAGGGACATATCATCTGTAATATTGGCTTTAATATTCGAGTTGATCCAGGGGATGCCGCCGGTGGAGACTGGATTGTCTTCAGAAGCGGCAGTTTCAGTGACCGAGCTTTGGGTAGTCGTGGCTTTTGAACTCGGGATTTCTGTTCCTGTGGTCTGGGAGGAAACCGGTGCCTTACCAGTGCTGCTCCCACAGCCGCCAAGAACCAGAACCATGGTCATAGCGAGACAGATTAAAGATTTTTTTTCATATTTTTCAGTCCTTTCCTAAGCTGTTATTTAATCCTGATCCTTGCTGTCTACAAGGACTTGTATGGTGTAATAAGGTGGAATAGCATATTGATCGTCAGCCTCTTCCAGGGCAGCATCAATCTGCTTCTTAAGTACGGGTTCAAAGATTTCTTTCACAGAAAGAACTGCGAATTTCCTGGCAGTTTCCATGGAATCCGAGTCTTCTTCTATACTCTTTCGGAGTTCTTCTTTTGCCAAAGCCTCCAATTCTGTCATCATCTCTGGTGTCAGCTGCATTTCCCCGAAGCGGAGGATGCCATTAGACGTATTGAGAAATTCTGTTTCTTCCGGAAGGTACTCCACAGAGAGAACAGGTTCAGGGATATGGATTTGCAGGATCTGGCCAGATGGATCGAAAGAAAAATCGGACTCCGTAATTTCTGCCAGGTCGACAGAGTAAGTCCCCACTCCATGAAAAAGGATGGACTTGTTCTGGGAGAAAACAGGCAGACTGAATAATCCTTTCTTCTTTGCCTGGACAGGAACCGCGGTCTTCTGAGAATAAATGATCAGTTTTTTCTCTCTCTGCGCTTCATCCAGCAGGACATGACCAAAATCTACTTTGACTGTATAAGGAACTTTTTTCTGCCTGAGGTCATAGGAGTTGTCTCCATTCTTTTTCACAGTGAGAGCTTCCATCAGACTGTAAGGGCTGCCACTCATGGCATAGGATATGATCCATAGTAGGATTACACCCAGTAAGACCCCCAATAACAGCTGCTTAAACCTCAGTATGGTTTTACCCTCTGCCCAGCCGCTTCTTTTTTTCGTCATGGCATACCTCTTTCATCTTTAATTCATCAGTAAAACATACCGTTTATTACAGTAAGACAAAGAATAGCGATAATAATTACACCCAAAAGGGCGACAAGCGTATTTTTCATATTCATAGATTACACCTCACAAATAATGCTTTGATGATAAAATTTCCTAATGTAATTATATCAAAAATATTGTCTTTGTATAGTCTCAGGAAAGAGGTATATAGTCACCTATTCTTTACCCTTGTACTCCATGCACAGCATGGTCATATCATCAAACTGTTCAGCTCCTTCTGTAAATATTTCCACGGCTTTTCTCATGTTGTTGATCACCTGCCTTGGGGAGGCTGCGGGATCCTGGTTCAGGGCTTCTAACATACGTTCGGTGCCAAACATTTGATGGTTTTTGTCTGAGGCTTCAGGGATGCCGTCGGTGTAGAGGAAAAGCCTGTCACCTGGTGACAAGTCAATCTCGTACTCCCTGTATTTCACGCCGTCCATACCACCGATGACCAGCCCGTGTTTACTTTTTAAAAGAGAGAAACTGGCCTCTCTCATCAAAGCAGGATATTCATGGCCGGCATTGGCTGCACGGATCTTTCCGCTGCTGATCTCCAGGATACCAAGCCATACTGTGACGAACATATCCACCTGGTTGCTGGAGCAGATGGCTTCATTGGTTTTAACCAGAATTTCTGCAGCGCTCTGACCCAGCATGGCACAACTCTGGAGTATAACCTTAGAAATCATCATGAACAAAGCAGCTGGCACACCCTTGCCGCTGACATCCGCCATGACCATGCACAGGTGGTCGTCATCAATCATAAAGAAATCGTAGAAGTCACCTCCCACCTCCCTGGCAGGCTCCATGGAGGCAAAAATGTCAAATTCCTTCCGGTCCGGATATGGCGGAAAGACGTTGGGAATCATACTGTTCTGAATGCGATTGGCCATCAGAAGCTCTGTACTTACCCTCTCTTTCTCCCGGGTGATCTCGGTGATATTCTCGATATATTGTTTGGTTTTTCTGGAAAGGTCTTCAAAAGTCTCAGCCAGAATCTCAATCTCGTCATTGGTCCTGTAGACATCTTTCATCTCAAAAAGCTGATGGGTTTCGCTGCTCTTTCTGATATCTTTCGTCATGTCTACAATGGGACTGACTATATGGCGGGCTGCCATAAGGGCGGCAAAAGTGGCAAGAAGTATGATAAAGAGGAGGATAGCGATACTGATGCGCGTGCTCCTGGAGGATCCTGCCCTGAAGGTCCGGCTGGCCTGATCATTAATCTTATCATACTGGGCCAGCAGTTCTTTTTCAGGAATTTCTGTGACATCCTTGCTTAAGACAGATATTACAGCCCAGCCTATGGTGGGCATGGGAGATCCGACCATGTAATATTCCTTGCCATTGAGTTTAATGAGGGTTAAATCCGTGGTCTCCTGCAAAGATTGCCCGATTAACCGGGAGAGGTTTTTATTATCATAATCCCGGAGATCCTGGGTTCGGTCTGAAATGACATCAGAAAAGAGATTGTTATCCTCTGGAGACAAAACAATCTGGCCCTTGTTGTTGACTATAAAAATCATTCCGCTGCTCTTGCTGGACGCCTGAATGAAATGTTCCATACTGTCAAGAAGAATATCAATGCCGGCAGCACCGACAGTCTTTCCATTGACAATAATGGGAGCTGCGCAGGTGATGCAAAGTTCATTGGTATAGGCATCCCTTTCCAAACCTGTAAAATAGACATCTCCTTTTTCCACAGCACCCTTATACCAAGGTCTCTGCCTAACAGGAAAAGGAATCAATCTTCCCTGCTCGTCATATTTATTGGAAGGCTTTTTATCGACACACAGGTGGGTCCCGTCAGCCAGTCCAATATAACAAGAACTGATTTTGTCAGAATTATTGGCCATGGCAATCATGGTTTCACTCATGTGAGCGATGGCGCCAAGATATTCCGAACGATCAGGATCCACGCCCTCCTCACTGAGTACCATGGCGGAGTAAGTGCCGTCCCTGGCTGGATCAGGCGGATTAAATTGTCCCGGTTCTACAGCAGCTCTGTCCCTGATCAATCCCTGGGCCATATTCTGGAGCATGGAAATGTTGTTGATGATCTCTGAAAAATCCTGGTCTGCCACTGCAGCCTGAAGATTATTTGTTGAAATCATGGACGTTTCCAAAATCTTTGCCATGCTTTCCTTAGAGATCGTGGAAATGGAATCCTGCTGCTCTCTTTTGGTCTCTTCCACAAGTTTGACCAGCAGCCTGTTCTGGTAGGCGGCGACAACAGAAAAAATGCCAATGGTCATAAACAGCACCATCAGCACCAGAGTAACTGTCTTCCTCTGAAGACCTCCAAAGGTTATTCCCAATATTTTTTTCATAGCACCTCTTCCTCCTGGTCAGTGCACCCATAACCGGGTACAGCAGTACCAGTCATTTCCATCGGGATCACTGATCTCAGCAACCCGGTCATTCTCGTAAAAATTCGTCAGAAGAATATTCTTTAACGTCTTCTCGTGGAGATAGATGCGGATTGCTTCTTCTCCGTCCTCTTCCGAATCGTAGGACCTTACTTCCGTCTTCTGGTAGAAGCCTTCAAATTTCACTGAATAAGGAGAGCAGGAATCTTTTTGTTCTGCTCTTTTTTCTCTTCTTAATAAGTTTGAAAACAGGCCTGCTTTGTGCTTAAACAATTTGCTTATCCTCACTTGTCAACTTAGATCTGTTTGATTGATGTCACATATAAAATGAATACCTATCTGAAATTTATCACAGATACAGATCTTTTTCCACAAAAAAAAGTTCCCTGCCGGAATGTTAAATGAATATTAACATTTTGACAGGGAACAATATATATTTTTTTAATAATTAAAGGTTGGCAAATTCCAGAATTATCTGCTACATATTCTTCCAGCAGTCTCTGAGACTTCTCTTTGCCGTTCTTGCCATCTCGCTCTCCATCCCAACTTTAAAGCCCAGATCAGCAGCCTGCTGGATGAATTCAGGATGATCCTTGTAGTCATTGGGTCCCTTCAGTCCTCCTGCGAGAAGCTGTCCGGCTATACGGAAATTGAGCAGCTTGTTTACCAGTTCAAATTCCTGCTTCATGGGATCAAAGATCGCGGGATCCGGATTACCAGCAGCGGCAATAAGATAAGTCTCTTTTACGCTGCAGTGGGCGCGTCCCTTGGGGGAAGCGTAAACATAGAAACGGTCGATGACCCGTTTGATCCAGGAAGTAAAGCCCTTCCAGTAAACCGGAGAAGCCAGAACAAGAACCTCAGCCCACTCCATCAGCTCATGCATCCTGACGCCATCGTCCTTGAGACCACAGTGGCCTGTCTTGAAACAGTTCTGATCGCCGTGACAGCCATGCATGTCAGCTTTTGCGGCATCGAAATACTCTACTTTATGACCAGCAGCTGTGGCTGCTTTAGAAAATGCTTTTACAAGATTATTGGTATTGCCGTCGGCCCTGGGGCTGCCGGTGATGATCAAAATGTTTTTACCCATCAATAAACCTCCTACTATTAAAAATACCTAATCTCACAATCTAATAATACCACTTATGAGATGGAATAATCATAGCATACAGACGTCTTAATGGTAAAAATCATCACTAAAAAGGGCTGCATCAAAAAGGCATATCCCCTATTGCTTCATCTCTTTTACCCGGTCAGCCTCAATCAGATTTCCGCCTTCATCATAGAGTTTCTGACTGGTCAGGCTGCCCTTCATTTTTATGGTCTGCCCATCCTTGAGATTTGTCCAGGTATCATAGTCCGTCCTGTAAATATACTCCTTCTTTTTTGCCTTGAGGGTAAAATAATAGTCTTCCTCTTTCTCCCCTTCTCTCTGGTCCTTATTAAGGGTATATTCCGGCCACTGTGCCTGATGGTCCTGACCTGAGGCCGCAGCATGATCTGTCACCTGATATCGGTAGATCTCATAGTAATACTTGGTAGCAAAAACAGGGACAGGAACATAAACCGGTTCCTTTTCTGTGTAGGTCTCTGTCTCGTAATCAGGAACTTCTTCTGTGATTTCCTCAAAAGTGCCGTCACCATTATCCTTGTAGCCGGTAACTTCAGTGTGGTGACCCACAACGACTTCCCTGGTTTTTTCCACATCTTCGTAATGGTCAAGAACCTGGTTATAATGATGGACCTCTTTCTTTTCTTTTATGAGGGTGGCGTCCTGAGGAAGGTTCCATCCACTCTCTTCCATCCGGGTGTTGGTTTCTATGGCAACGCTTCGATACCAGCCAAAGCCGGATATAGAAGTTTTTTTGGATCCCAGAGGAAGGACAAAGAAAATCAGGATGAGAAGCAGGACAGGAATGGCAAAGATCAGTGGATTC
>JBGUIF010000182.1:0-38260 GCA_045112755.1 Anaerobutyricum sp. | reverse complement strand
CCGGATAATCCTGGGCAGCAATGCAGGCACTCTGATAGGTGCCGGAAAGGCCGGACGCTACGGTAATTACAATACCTTCCTCACCTTTTTCATGGATTTCTTCATAGACTTTCTCAAAAGAAACCGGGGCGGGCTGACTGGTTTTTGGCATCAGCTGGCCGGACTCCAGTTCTCTGTAGAAATCATCCCTGGATAAATCAATCCCATCCAGGTACTCTTTGTCTCCAAAAGACACGGTCAGGGGAACGATCTTCACCCGATCTTTTAAGCGGCCTACTAAATCTGTTGTGGAATCAATAATAATCTGTATGTTTCTGCGACTGCTCATCTTAATAACACCCCTTTAAAAAGAAAAATGTTGACATATCAACATCTAGAGCGTAGCACTCAAATGTTGTTTTGTCAACATTTTTATTAAAGCAACGTTTAAGACAAGAGGATCCACTGAAAAATATTTATATTTTTGACACGTTTTTCCTCCTGTTGATTTCACTTATGAAGGTTTTTCCTTGGATCTATTTTACTAGTGCCGCTCCCATTTCATAGGCTTTCCTGCATTCCTGCGGGAACACCGTATTATGTCTTAGCTGCTTTTCCTGAGGGTTAAACAGTGTCCACGGCCAGTCTGTCTTACCATAATCCTTCAGCTGCAGCGTATCACCACTGATTAAAATCCTGGTCGGTCCCACAAAACGGTTAAATGTCTGCTGATAATTCTCCATCATATCCAGATACATGGTATCCGGTGCATTGCTGGTCATGATAAGAAGTACAGGCATCAAATGCTCATTGCAGCAGGGATTTTCCAGATTATAGGTCAGATTCTGGAAAATCAGACGCTCATACAGAGCACGATAGGATGCTGTCAATTGACTAAGATAGTTGGGAGAACCTATGATCAGACCATCTGATTCACGAATCGCATCCAGTACCGGGGTCAGCCCGTCTCTGCAAATGCAATGGCCCTTGAATTTTTCCTTTTTGCATCCGAAGCATGAGATGCAGCCAGTGTATCTCTCTAATCTGAACAGATCAAACTTCTGCACAGTGGCTCCCTGGGATTCCGCTCCCTTGACTGCTTCCATGATGAGTGTATCCGTATTCCATTTCATGCGGGGCCCTGCATTTACAGCTACCAGTTTTTTTCCCATATTCTCTTTCCTCTCTTTCCATGTATTATTTCTATGCGATGCTTTGTTCATACAGTTTTTCTATGAGTTTTTCTATCCATGCAATCCTTTTTCTATGTGCTTTCCTTCCATACAGTATGGGATTACTCTCTGTTATTTTCTCCCCAGACACAGAGCTGATCTAAAACGACCATCAGTGATTGGCCCCGCTCACTCAGGCTGTATTCAACCTTGGGCGGAATCTGGGGATACTCTGTTCTGATAATCAGATGGTCGGCTTCCAGTTCCTTCAAGTTCGTACTCAGCGTCTTATCCGAGATGTTTTTCAAATATCTTTTTAACTCATTGAACCTGACTACTTTAAATTCCATCAGGCAGTACAGAATCACCATCTTATGTTTTCCGGAAATCAATGACAGTGTGTAACTGAAGCCTGTATCTTCAAAGTTTGCATTTTCTATATATTGTTTTATCATATGCTTACCCTATAAATTGTATTATACATTTTTCTGGTACAGTTGTATCATATATTTCTTTTATAAGGTGTATCTTACACTTTCTTATAAGATAGTACCTCTCATAAATATCAGTACTTGAATTTTCTTCTTAAATGATTACAATTATATTCAGGATATTTAACTCTGTCAATCCAACAAATTCCTGACCAGTAATTCTTGAAATGAGGTGCTAATGATGAGAACAAAATTAAATATCACAGAAGGTATTTTTCCTATGCCGGTTCTGATGGTCGCAACTTACAATGAAGACGGCAGTGTGAATGTTATGAACGCCGCCTGGGGAACGATGCAGTCGAGAGGAACTGTGGCCCTTAACCTGACGGAATCCCATAAGACTGTAAAAAACATCAAGGCCAAAGGTGCATTTACTGTCAGTATCGCAGATGCCGCTCATCTGGTAGAAGCTGATTATTTCGGCGTGGAATCCGGAAATAAGGTTCCCGACAAATTTGCCCGCAGCGGTCTTACCGCCAGTAAGGCTGAGACCGTAGACGCTCCTATCATCAATGAATTTCCTCTTTGCCTTGAATGCGAATTCATTGAGTACCAGCATAATGAATATGGCTGCGGCGTGATCGGCAAGGTTGTAAATGTTACAGCGGACGAAAAGGTTATGGTTGACGGAAAGCTTGATATGTCACTGGTAAATGCTATTGCTTTCGATCCTTATACCCACGGATATTACAAAGTCACTGAACGGGTGGGACATGCATTTAAAGATGGTCTGAAGCTGAAAAAATAATAATTTGAGAAACTGTAATTATCATGTTTTAAGGCAGGATCCTATTTTATAGAACCCTGCCTGTTTTTTATGCTTTATTAAATTTCTCCTTGGGCTGTCTGCACCTTGGACACTTCCAATCGTCAGGCAGATCTTCAAAAGGAACGCCGTCATTTTCAGCCGGATCATATACATAACCGCAGATACTGCACACATATTTTCCAGTTCCTTCATTATTGGAAAAATCTACTTCCGCCAGTACTGTAGGTACAGGATTATCCAGATCCATCACCCGATTTGCCTCAAGGTTCTCGAAGCCCTGGGGAGTATGCGTGCCGCAATAAACCGTAGGATGATTCCGGATAAACTCCCTAACCCGATCCAGCGTCTCGCGGGCTGCTGCAACATCATCGTATACCACGGACAGTTTATTCTCGTATAAGGCTTCATCAATATATGTGATATCGCCATGAATCATATAGAATCGTCCGTCCATTTCCACGATTACAATACTGTTTCCGACAGTGTGCCCTTTTGCCTTGATATAATAGATGCCATCCTGGATTTTCTGGCACTCAGGGAAATTGTAATAAGCACCATTAGTAAACTTTACAGCCACAATATTGGGGATGCCCTGCAGCTCGTCGGCAGTGATCTCATCCTCGTTCACATAAATCTTAGCATTGGGGAATGACCTAAGCTCACCGGAATGATCCGCATGCTTGTGGGTAAGCAGTATCTTCGTCACCTGCTCAGGTTTATAGCCCAAAGCTGCAAAGGCCTCCATGTAAGTGCAGATATCTTTTCCAGTGTAGGCAGGACTTTTCTCATCTGGCACTTCCTCCGGAGTTCCTGCAGGTAGCCCTGTATCCACAAGAATCACCTCGTCACCCGTATCGACCAGATAATTCTGCAGACTGCCGCGGTACCTGATATTTTGATCGAATTTGTCAGGGCCTTCCTCCCCACCGAAAGAAAAAGGCTGCCCATAGAAGCCATCTTTTCTGAACTTAACCGCTTTGATAATCATTTTTCTCCCTCCCTTTCCTAAGGTGCCTGTCACCTTATGGCTGCAAAAGTGCTGAGCATATGTTCAGTAGGGTGCCTGACACCTTTTAGATTTTATTATACAATAAAAAGAATACATAATAAAGAGGGCGTCAGCAGTGTGACGCCCTCTAACATGAGTGATTTCTTATATTAATCTTATATTAATCTTATATTATTTTTTATATCAATGTTTCGTTTTATCAGTCGTCATAGATGCTGTCGATATCCTTGTCATGAATGGCGCCGGTCTCGATGTCGATCTCGTACTCATATTCCTTGTCACCGCTGATGAACTCGATATCGTATACTGCAACACCATGATCATAGTCGATATGCTTCTTGGTAACTTTGGCTTTGTCAGCACTGATGCCTGCATCCTGAAGAGCGATTTCCAAAGCCTCGTCTGCGGTAAGGTCTTTAGCATCTTTCTTGGCCTTCTTGGCAGCTTTTTTTAATGTATCCGTATTTGATGCAGCCTTGTTTAATGTATCCTGAAGAAGCTCTGCTTTCCTCTGGTTCTCTGCCTTGTCTTCTGCATCCATAATATCGGAACCCTTTTCAACGATCTCACCTGTGGCGATGTTGATATCGTAATCATATTCGGTATCACCATGGAAGAAGCCCAGGTCCCAGATGGTTACCTGTCTGTCATCGTCGAAGTCCTTGTTGGTCTCATACCAGGTTACATCCTTCTCTTCCAGTCCTGCGTCTGCTAAAGCGATCTTTCTGGCTTCCTCAAAAGAAATCTCTGTCTTTTTCTCTGTAGATGCTTCAGCTGCATATGCATGTACGGTTTTTAAATCCGGTCTGAAGGATGAAAGCGGTCCTGCCATAAATCCAAAAGCGAATGTTCCTGCCATTAAAGTTGTCATAATCCTAATTCTTAAATCCTTTTTCATAGTTATACTCCTCCTGTTTATAAAATATTTTTTCATTTCTTTTTTCTGTCTCAACTGGTTTGTTTTTCTTTACGCCCATAATATATCACAGCCTTTATCACAGAAATGTCACAGATTACAGGCAAATTCATTAAAAATCATAAAAAAAATAAATCTTTTAAAAATATCTCAAAAAAAGAGAAGATTCTTAAGAAAATGCCTTTATCGACATCAACAAATTGAAAGATTACGAACTCTCTCCGTCATTTATTCTTAAATTTTTTTCAATTTTTCATGGACATATCTATGCAGGTTAGGATACAATGTAACATTAGAAGACTGTAAACAATAAAGAAAGGATACAATCATGATTAATCAGAGTATTGAAATCGTAAAAGCCAAGGATCCGAAAATCGCTCGAGTACTGGAACTGGAGCTTCGCCGCCAGCAGAACAACCTGGAACTGATCGCATCCGAGAATCTGGTCAGCCCGGAAGTTATGGCTACCATGGGAAGCGTTCTTACCAACAAGTACGCAGAGGGATATCCCGGACGCCGTCATTACGGTGGCTGCGAGTATGTAGATATTGCAGAACGTATTTGTATAGAAAGAGCTAAGCAGATTTTCAATGCGAACTTTGCCAACGTACAGGCTCACAGCGGCTCTCAGGCCAATTTCTGTGTTTATCTTGCTCTTTGCAAGCCCGGAGATACCGTACTTGGTATGAATCTGGATATGGGCGGCCATCTGACCCACGGAAGCAAAGCCAGTTTCTCCGGCAAGCTTTACCATTCAGAGTTCTACGGCGTTCATCCCGAGACCGGCCTGATTGACTATGACGAAGTACGCCGCATTGCTGAAGAATGCCGTCCGAAGATGATCATCGCAGGTGCATCTGCATATCCGCGAATCATTGATTTCAAGAAATTTGCAGAGATTGCCCACGATGTCGGCGCCTATCTTATGGTGGACATGGCCCACATCGCAGGTCTGGTGGCCGCCGGAGAGCATCCGAATCCACTGCCTTACGCTGATGTCGTGACCACTACCACTCACAAGACCATGCGTGGTCCCCGTGGCGGAATCATCATGACCAACGATGCAGATATTGCCAAGAAGATCGACAGAGCCATGTTCCCAGGCACTCAAGGAGGCCCCTTGATGCATATCATCGCTGCCAAAGCAGTGGCTCTGGGTGAAGCACTCCGTCCTGAATTTAAGAATTATCAGGCACAGATTGTAAAGAATGCCAAGGTTCTGGCAGAGACTCTCCTGGAAGGTGGTATCGATCTCGTGAGCGGCGGCACAGACAACCATCTGATGCTTCTGGATCTTAGAAAACTCAATATGACCGGCAAGGAACTGGAGGACAGACTTGACCGGGTACACATCACTGTCAACAAGAACTCCATCCCCGGAGATACCCAGCCGGCCCTGATTACCTCCGGCGTCAGAATCGGCACACCGGCCATGACCACCCGAGGACTCAAGGAAGCCGAAATGAAGGTCATCGGCGATCTGATCCTGAAAGCAATCTTTGACTTTGAGGGCACCCGCGGTGAGATTCTCTCCATCGTGGACGAGCTCTGTGTGAAATATCCTCTGTACTAAGACCAAAAGGGATACCACATTTCAGAGATGCCGCATTTCAGCGGCGTTCCAGTTTACAAAAAAGGAAAGCACCCTCATGCCAGACCCATTGGACATGAGGGTGCATTTTCTTTATCTATTCAGCATTCTGAAATGATGACAAGACATCAATCAGTGCAGTGGTCTCTGATTCCGTCGTTCCCCAGTCTGCCGCCAGCCGGATCACGGTGTGATGATCATCGTATTTCTCCCAGAATGAGTACTCCACTTTTTCGCCAAACTTTTCAAGGGTGTTATTTTCCATGATACAAAAGATTTGATTTGTGGGGGAGTCAAAACACTGCCGATATCCTTTTTCCTGTAAAACATTTCTTATTTTCTGAGCCGCTTTGATGGCCGGTTCTCCGATTCTCAGATAAAGCTGATCCCGGAACAATTCATCAAACTGAAGTCCCAGCAGTCTTCCTTTGGCCAGGAGAGCCCCGTGCTGCTTGATGATGGTAAATAAATGCGGAATCTTATTCGGGTCCGGAACCACAACGGCTTCCCCGAACAAAGCGCCGCATTTCGTGCCGCCGATGTAAAATGCATCGCACAGTTCCGCCAGATCTTTGAGAGTCACATCATTTTCCGGGCAGGCAAGAGCATAGGCCAGCCTCGCCCCATCCACATAGAGGGGAATCCCAAACCTGTCACAGATTCTCCTGAACGCTTCAAGTTCTTCTCTGGAATAAAGTGTCCCATATTCTGTGGGTTGAGACAGATAGATCATTCCAGGCATAACCATATGCTCATGGTTGGCATCCTGGACATAATCTTCCAGATATTTCTCTGCGCACTCAGGAGAAATCTTTCCCACCTGCTGCGGCAGGGTAAGCACCTTGTGCCCACTAGCCTCTATCGCCCCTGCTTCATGGGTACTGATATGCCCTGTCTCGGCAGCCATGACTCCCTGATAGGATCTGAGCATCGCATCAATCATCACTGCATTTGTCTGTGTACCGCCGACAAGAAACTCCACAGCTGCATCTCTGCACCCGCAGATTTCTCTGATTCTTTCTCTGGCGGATTCTGAAACCTCATCCAGACCATATCCTGCGGTTTTCATCATATTGGTCTCCACAAGACGCTTCAAAATGTTCGGATGGGCCCCTTTCTCATAGTCACAGGCAAAGCTTAGTTTTTCCACTATCTCCACCATAACCTGATCAGTCATTATGAATCAGCGCCATAAAAACAAGAGGATCTGTATCAGAGGCATTATCGAGGGAATGCCACTGTCCGGGAAGAATCGTGCAGACATCTCCCGGAAATACGTTGGTCTTACTGCCGTCGTTATCCGTAAAAATACCCTCTCCTTCCAGGATAAAGTAGGGTTCTGTCTCTCCAATATGCTGATGCCAGCCTACGTAGGATCCTGCAGGAAGTACAATCTTGGCATACATTCTCCCATGTCCATAAAGATCTTCTTTCGGTACGATATGATACACTTCAGCCGGTCCCTTTCCATTTCCTAAACCTTCTCTGATCTGAAGAATCGGTTTTCTTACCATGTTTCAATCTCCTTTCTTATTCATTCACATTTTATCTTTATCACAATTTACTTATAATTAATAAAAGCCAGGCCGATCAGGCATACTGCAGCGCCCAGGATCTTGTTCCATGTCAGTGTTTCATGGTAAAGGAAATAGCCCACCAGCAGCAGAACAATGGCCAGAAACGCACTCGATACGATAAATCCCACGCTGATCTGCCATCCTGCTTTGTAGGCATAGATCCACCCTGCCTCCAATCCGACAATCACTATACCAAGAACAAAGGGTGCCCAGTTCAGTTTTTCAAACTCTTTTATCAGGTTCCTTTCCGGCCCAAGGATAAAAAACAATACTGCACTGAAGGCTGCTCCCACCAGATAAGTGATTATGATTGACGCGAAGGGATTCATTCCTTTCGGGACAGATTTGGTACAGATCTGATAAAAAGTATTGGAAATCACCACCAGGGCTATGGGCCAGATAAAAGAAAACATGATTTCTGTCCTCCTGTTTTATTCCTTGTCTCTTGTCTCTGAATTCTGGGGATTGATACCCAGTCCCCTGCTGATGTCTCCTATGGGATTCTGCCCGAATTCATACTCGTTTCCGGGAAGAAATGCATTCAGCAGTACGCCGGAAAGAGCGGCGATGGCCAGGCTGGTCAAAGTAATGCTGGTTCCGCCCACAGTAAATGTAATTCCCTTGGAAAAGCCCAGGCCGCTCACCAGAATCACTGCAGCGATAATCAGATTTCTCGAATGGGTGAAATCCACCTCATTTTCCACGATATTGCGTACGCCGATGGCAGAGATCATTCCATAAAGGATAAAGCTGATGCCTCCTATGATGGCACTGGGCATGGTGCCGATCAGTCCCGCTGCTTTGGGGAAGAAACTTAAAGCGACAGCAAAGCAGGCGGCAATCCTCACCACCATGGGATCGTAGACATGACTCAGTTCAAGAACGCCCGTATTCTCTCCGTAGGTTGTATTGGCAGGTCCTCCAAACATCCCGGCTAAGGCAGTGGCCAGACCGTCACCCAGCAGGGTCCTGTGCAGCCCGGGATCTTCGATAAAATTCTCGTTCACGGTGGCGGAGATGGCACTGATATCCCCGATATGCTCCATCATGGTCGCGATGGCAATAGGAGCCATAACAAGGATGGACGTAATATCAAACTTGCAAAGAGTAAAAGGCGGCAGACCTACCAAAGAGGTTGCGGCCACATTGGAAAAATCAAAGATGGCACTTCCATCTGTGTTGGTAAATCCAGCGGCATGCATCAGAAGAGCAGCGCCATAGGAGATCACTACCCCCATGAGAATGGGAATAATCTTAAACATACCCTTGCCCCAGATATTGAAAATGATTACAACGCACAAAGCAATCAAAGCCAATGCCCAGTTGGACGAAGCATTTGCAATGGCAGAGGGAGCCAGGCTTAATCCAATACAGATGATAATCGGTCCGGTCACCACAGGCGGCAGGTATCTCATCACTTTCTTCACCCCCACCAGTTTGATAATCAAAGCCAGGACAAGATACATCAAACCTGCCACCACAATACCTCCGCAGGCATAGGAAACCTTATCGTGCATGGGCATATGGGCATATTTTCCGGCAGAAAGCTTTGAAATAGTCTCAAATCCGCCAAGATAGGCAAAGGATGATCCTAAAAAAGCCGGCACTTTCAATTTGGTGCAGACATGAAATAAGAGGGTCCCTAATCCTGCACACATTAAAGTTACCTGAATAGATATTCCCTCTCCATTAAAATATTTGTTCACCAGTAAAGGTACCAGGATCGTTGCCCCAAACATGGCAAATAAATGTTGAAAGCCAAGCATCATAATTTTTGGCTTACTGAGTTCTTTCGCGTTTCGAATCGCTACATGTTGGTGTGACATAATTTCCTCTTTTCCTCCAGCGTATTCATATTTATCACTAATATACCACATTTTTTTGCATATGCATAATGATTTTGGAACAGACCGATCCCGGAGCCGGGAATTCATTCGGAATCTGATGATGGATCAGTTCTGCTTTCTCACCACGGCATACTCGTCCCCATTCCGATAGTAAGGGCAGCTTTTGCTGCTGCCCTGGCTGATCCGATAATAATCATCCTGATCCATATCACAGTCACAGAAATATTCTTCATACTCTTCATCATAATTATAATAAGCACAGGATTCGCATTGATTGTCCATCATCAGTAATTCGTGCCTCCTTCATCACAGGTTTCCTGATCAGGCATAGTGCCGGATACGGTGTCAGCGTCATGCAGAGTACCAGGTATCATAATCTCTGATACAGCGTCGGCGTCATGCAGGGTGCCGGGCATCATAATCTTCGATGCAGTGTCATGTTAGGTACCCGACACCATAATCTTTGTAAAAAGGTCAACGGCTGTCTCCAGAATCCGGTCGTTAAAATCGTATTCCTCTGTGTGGAGTCCCGGATACAGAACACCATTTCCAATATAGACCATGGCGCCAGAGCACTCTTTCAGATACCATCCGAAATCTTCCGAAGCTCTCCACAGATCCTGCATAGGGATTGTCTTCAGGCCAAGAGACCCGGCCGCTGCAAGGGCCTTCATCAGACTCCCGTCGTGATTCCTGGTTTCGGGAAAATAATCCATGACAACGTAGTCCATGGCTATCCCTGCATGGGCACAGAGATCTGCGCTGTAAGCCAGAAGATCCTCTTCCAGCTGCCGCATCTCTTCCTCAGACTCCGCCCGAAGGGTCAGGCAGAGCTGCCCGTCTCCCGGCGATATTCCAAAATCCCCCGAGCCGACACTGATCCCTGTCACTGTACTGATCACCATTCCCCTGGCCGTCCTTTGGGAAAGCTCCTCCGCCCTCATCACGACACGGGCAATAATCCCCGCAGGATTCTTACCTTCCTCCGGTGCACTGGCATGGGAGGTCTTTCCGGAGAAAGTAATCTTCAGACCCTCAGAGGCCGGCTGGGTAAGTCCTCTTCGGTAAACAAGGCTGTTTTCCTGATAACCTCCCAGATTATGAAAGGCAAAAATCTCAGAAATACCCTTCTCCCGGATCAGACCCTTGCAAATCTTCGCTCCCTGACCGGTCTCTTCCCCTGGCTGAAAGATGAGATAAACAGTCTGGTCTGTCTCCAGGGCATCCAGTTCCAGGGCCAGCCCGCACAGGGCAGCGCAGTGCCCGTCATGACCGCATTTATGGGAAATGCCTGGATGACAGGAGTGATAAGGCAGGATATTCCCTTCTTCGATGGGCAGTGCATCCATATCCGCACGAAAAGCAATAGGCTGTGTGTCGTCTCGTCCTTTCTTAACAGCATAAAACCAACCATCACAGGAAAAGACTTCCAGTCTGGTGTTCTCCTCGATAAAATGTCTGATCCGTTCCATGGTCTTTTCTTCCCTCATGGATAATTCCGGTATCCTGTGGAGTTCATGCCGCAGTTTTATGATTTTGTCCAGATTTTCTTTTTTCACACTACCACTCTATTTCCCATCAGGAAAGCTTGTAAATGCTTCATGTTCCATCTTTGGAAGGCCATATTTTTCTTTGGCATCTGCAAAAGCCCGAACCATAAAGGCCATATTGCGGGCCAGATTTCTCATGGTCTGCAAACCTTCCAGATCTTTTTTCACATCCTCTGCACTGAATCCATGGACCTGATTCCAGTATGTGCTGGAGGCCACCGGCATTCCACTGATGGTAAAGTATTTGTTCAACACATCAAAGGACGCTGTATTCCCTCCTCTTCTGCAGCTGACCACTGCTGCTCCCACTTTCAAATGCTTTGTAAATGAAGTACTGTAAAACAAACGATCCAGACAGGCCAGCAGGGTTGCATTGGGCGAGCCATAATAGACAGGGCTGCCCACCACCAGGCCGTCTGCCTCCTCTAATTTTGGAGCGAGTTCATTTACGATATCGTCAAAAACGCATTTTCCGTTTTTTTCACAAGTACCGCAGGCGACACAGCCGCGAATACTTTTATTTCCCACATGGATCAATTCTGTTTTCATGCCTTCTTCTTCAAAAGTTCTGATCATTTCCTCCAGAGCTGCTGCTGTGCAGCCATGGGCATGGGGGCTGCCGTTTAATAATAAAATCTTATTCATGTTTTTTCCTTTCTTTTTGTCTTTTATCATTATTGGTCCCAAAGTGCATAATTATAATCCTTAACGAGTTTTCGATTTTCGCAAAATAAGATTAAGCCACTTTTCATTGTTTCTTCCAGGCCTTGCATCCGCAGTGAGCCATTGCTCTTCTATGGCTGTCTCTGTAGATGGCAGCCGATTCAGAAACTCCCGGAATGAATCCTCGGTAAAGTCAATGAAGTAGCGGCCCTTCCTCATGCCTTCATCTTTCCCATATTTGAATGAAGTATAGATGATACCACCGGGCTTCAGCGCCTTCATCATCCTGATCATGACATCTGCCAGGGTCTCCCTGTCCAGATGAAGAATAGAGGAACAGGCCCAAATGCCGTCATACATTTCCTGTTCATCAAGTTCTTCAAAGTACTTATGTTTCACTGTGATTCCGGTATAATCTGAAGCAATCCGGCACAATTTTATGGATCCGTCTATGGCTTCTACATGATAACCCTGATCCAGGAAATATCTGGTATCTCTTCCTGAACCACAGCCAAAATCAAGAATCAGTGCCCCTGTGGGCAGCAGGTCAAGAAAATGATCCTGCATATGGGTGAATTCCACATTCACTGTACTGTCAGAAAATGCCTTGGCATGGGTGTTGTAATAGTCGATGGTTGATGACATGTCAGACTCCTTTTAAACCTGCCTGATTATAGGAAATCCAGTGATTAAAAGCGATTAATCCTAAAACGATATGTATCCTCAAACACAGGTGTTTCCTTTGCCGCCCCTGTGTCTACGTTCTTCCTGATTTAGTCCTCACCCGTAAGATGTACCGTCTGGAATGTATGTCCGGTGGCCGGCAGAAATTTTTCCACGATATCTTTTGTCTTCAACTTCATACTGGAAGTACAGACACAGGGGTGGCAGCCGAGATATTCATCTTTCAAAATATCTTCATCGATCAAAAGCTGCACAGCATGGTCCTGATCATTCATCAGGCCCATGACACTGACTGCTCCCGGTTCGATATCGAGATATTGAAGCATGGCGTCCGGATTCGCAAAAGAAAGCCTGGCGGAATTGATCTGTTTTGAAAGTTCTTTAGTCTTGAACTTTTTATCTCCCGGCATCATAAGCAGGTAGAACTTTGTCTTCTGCCGGTTGCACAAAAAGAGATTCTTACAGATGATCACTCCGAGCACTGCATCGATCTCATTACAGGCTTCCATATTGTCTGCCCGTTCATGGTCTGTTCGTTGATACTCAATGCCAAGGCGGTCCAAAAAGTCATAGGTCCTTGTCTCTCTGGGCAGTCTTCCTTCGGTATTCTCCGGTCTTCCGTTGTATAATTCCATTGTGTTTTCCTCATTTTCTTTTCAAGTTTCTAAAAATTACTATTAAGCCTTTATCAACTAGCCTGATGTATATATGTATTTTATCACCAAGGCAATCATATTCGCAATCCAAAACATACAAGAGCCGCGAAACACTGATCAAAATCAGCTGTTTTGCGGCTCTTAACAATGTGTCTATTTGATATTTTCACAAATCAAATTATGGCATATCCTTATAAAATACTTCCAGGAATTCTGATGCGGAAGCAGCACCCGGATCCAAATGGCCAATGGCACGCTCGCCCAGTCTCATGGCACGACCCTTGGTCGCAACGATATTTCTGGTGGATTCCAGGCCATCTTTGCCAGCCTGGACTGCCTTTTCCATGGCTTCTTTAGCCGGAGTACCTCCTTCAAATTCCTTCCTTAGGGTCTCCAGGGCCGGGATAAAGGTATCCAGCATGGTCTTCTCACCGATGGTGGCCTTACCACGCTTCTGGATAATGGCAACTCCCTTATCCAGCATCTCGATAAACTCTTCAAAGGTTGCTCCCTCTTCCGGTCCTTTTTTCTTGACAGGAAGTCCAAACTTCATAAAGAAACTTCCGTAGAGAGGTCCGGAGGAACCGCCGACCTTGTCGAGTAGGGCTTTTCCCACATTGTTGTAAAGATCACGGATATTGAGGTCTTTCCATTCTGCAGAGTTTCTGTCAATTATGAACCATCCAAAGTTTAAAAAACACCTCTTTCATCCTTCGTCTGATCCCTGATTCAGTGATCCATATGCATAATCAGACAGGCAATCTGGTAGTTGACCATGTCTTTTGAACTAGACAGATCTGTCCCAAGTAGTTTTTTGATTTTGTTCATGCGGTACATGAGGGTATTTCTGTGAGTATACATATTTTCTGCCATGGCAGTATAGCTTCCCTGAAAAAAAAAATATTTCTCCAATGTTTCTACGAGCTGGCCGTCATTTTTCTGGTCATAGAGAATCAGCGGCGCAAGCAGGTCATCGCTCATCTCCCGCAGGACTGCATGATCCTGAACGAGGGACAGGATCCGATATATTCCCATATCGTCGAATCTCATCGTCGACCTGCCTATATGAACTGCCATATTAAGTGCCGCTCTGGCCCTTTTATAAGCAGTGTCCATGTTGCTGAGGTCCTTGATCCGACTGCCGACTCCTATGTTATACCTGACTTCCGACATTCTTAAAGACATACGTTTCTGAAAGTCCGTGATCACATGGTCGGTGATATCTTCAGGCAGATTATTGCACACCAGCACAAAACAGCCGTCATAATAAAAGAAACTGCAGTTATGACTGATATTTTCCAGAAACAGTTCCATACGATAGCCGATTCTTTTTCGCTCAACAGTATCCATGGTATCGAGTCCCGGGATTGTTATGAGGATAATCTGAAAATCTCCATCCACATCATAGTATTGCAGCAGTTCCTGCCTTGCAGCTGCACTCGAATCCGGTGATCTGATGGATTTGATAAAAGCAGCGCTGATCTGATCGTCTGTCATGCCCTGAAGAAATATCCGGACACTCAGGTCCTTGATCATATCGGCGATGTATATTTCCCAGGGAACAGTCAGTAAAGGCAGTCTCAATTCATTGCACAAGTCCAGAACCGGCTGGGTGATCTCATCCACATAGAAACCGGTATTGACCAGCAAACCAGCCGCATGACGCTCACTCAATATGCGAACCAAGGACAACAGCTTTTCCTCATTGTCAAATCCCATACCAGTGGTTACAGCAAGTTCTTTCCCGACAAAATTACGAAGAATGGTGTAGTCTTCCACCATAAGCACCCAGCTGATGGAATTGGACCATCCTTCACGTCCAGCTATCATCGACATCTGGTAGCGATCTCCGGTCAGTGTCAGCATATCTTCTATGGTAAATCCCATTTTAGTCCCCCCTGATAGAACAATTGTGCTCCCAGCACTACTAATTGGTATTTATTCTTACTGAAAGCCCATTGAAATACAAATCCTATATGTTATTCTTGTTGCAGAAAACAAAACGTCATAAAAAACATAACAGGAGGTGCGAAAAATGTCAATTTATAGTGTATTTATTTATGAGAACCATCAGCTGCAGGAACACAGACCGGATTGGATGAGCGCAGAGCGATATGAATACTGTGATCAGGTCAACAGCATCGTAACTCCGGGAAAAAGTTTTTTTAAGAATATCATTTCCCATTTATCTGCAAAAAAATAAACCCTGAATAATTCATGAAAACATCGTCCTGATAAAATGATCCCCCTGAAACAGCACTGGTTTTTCAACCAGCCTGTTCAGGGGGATCTTGTCATTGAGCATCTGTTTATGGCGTATACACTCTTCTGCTTTTTATCGGAAGTGTCCGTCTCATTTCTTTTCAGATTCAGAAGATTTCTTTGACATCTCTTCGGCTTTTGTAAAACTGCATCCATCTGCCGCCTTCAAAGTATCCAGTATGGCATCTGCTTCCCCGAACAAGGCCATGTAGCTGTCCTTGTTTTCTTTGGAATACTGAACATCAGTAGGATATACTGACACCACGTGGTAGACATTTCCCTCTTGATCTGTCAATTCTCCCAGAAGATCATGATCCGGTATGATCGTATAGTCGTCCTTGTCAGTGAGCAGAACGCTGAAAAGATGTCCGTTGTAGGGCTGTTCGCTGGTATCTTTATAGTGGAATTCCAGCCACATTCCGGTCTGGTTGGAAACGGTTTCTATGGTAAAAGACCCCATCCAGCTGTCCGGAATCTCAAGGCTGTAATAGGGCGTGTTGATCTCCATGTCTGCACTGAAGGATCCCTCCCCTGTCTCCGTAGTCCCGGCTTTACTGCCTGTGGAAAGGGGCGTATCAGATGCCATAACCATAGATGATATAAGCATTACCATGATTCCTGTTATTATCATTGCAAAAAAGTTCTTTTTCATCATTTTTTATCCTCCTTATCTGTGACTGAGTCTTTATATCTTTATAACAATTGATCCTGTGAAAATGTTTCACAGAATCAAAAAAACTTTATGATAAATCAGTCTTTGATCATCGGCCTCCTGCAAAACAGTCCGCAGTTTACCACTGGAGGAAAGAAAGTATGCGCTCCTTATAATCAGGTGCAGTGTCATATACTGCATGCCCATAGCCATCATACATTTGCAGCAGAAGTCCCTTCCGGGTCTTTAAGTGTCTGGCGATCTCAAAAGAAGCATCCGGTCCCAGCACCTGGTCATCCATGGAGCCGATGACCAGAACCGGGCAGGTAATCTGATCCAGATCATCCACCACATCAAACCCCCGCAGACCTTCCACCTGGATGATAAAGCGTTCCAGTTCCTCATCAGTGATGGACTTTGCGGCTTTGGCCAGCAGATCCCTGGACTTTTCATAAATATCCTGAGGATAGACAGCCTTTCCAAATGCCAGATATAATTCCTTTTTCATCCCGGCCTTTGCCAGTCTGATCCACTCTTCCGCTCCCTGATTATTTTCTGCCTCTATACGGGCAGATGTGGAGCCAAGTATCAGTTTCTCCACCACTGAGGGCTGCAAAATGGCCATCGTCATGGCAATCATGCCTCCCTGGGATGCTCCAAATAGGCTCACTGGAGCCAGATTCATGACTTTCAGGGCCTCCAGGGTATCCCGGGCCATCTCACAAATAGGGTAAGAATCCGGCAAATTCTTTCTGCGATCAAACACATAAATGGTGTAATCATCTGCCAGGATCTTGTAGTCACGGGCCACAAAACTGGCAAATGCCATGACACTCTGCACACTGACCCCCGGCAGAATCACGAGGATCTTCTCCCCCTGTCCGAACCGAAAGAAGTCCATGGAAAAAGTTTCTGTTTTCACTGTTTCTATCTGTATGCCCATCGTTTTACTCCTTCCCTACTCAGCAAGACTGCCCTTTTTAATATTTTCTTTGATGATTCGGTCCGTCACCTGGAAGAGCACTTCTGAACCCAGCCGGGTCTTTCTCTGCCGGCCGTATACAGTACCGGCAGTCACTCCGTGCTCCTTCCAGTCCCCTCCTCCATTACTGTTGTTGAGGAGCAGAGGCTGCAGGTTATCCAAAGAATGGACAAATTTTGACTCAGCGGTCTCATAGGCCTCAAACTCATCAAAGAGGGCAATCATTTCCTCCTTCTGATCATCAGGAAGCAGGGAGAAGATCCTCTCCTTAGCGGCATCCTCCCGGGCCTTCTGGGTCTTTTTTCCCTCCTCATCGTAGGCATAGGTATCACCGGCGTCGATCTCCACGATATCATGAATCAGACACATGATCATCACTTTGGCAATATCTACTTCTTCGTTGGCATACTCTTTAAGAAGATAGGCCATGATGGCCATATGCCAGGCGTGCTCTGCATCATTTTCATTTCTGCCTTGCCCGGAAAGATGGGTCTGGCGGAAAATGTTCTTTTCTTTATCTATCTCCAGCGAAAAATCCAGCTGCTTTTTTAAGCGGTTATCCATAGATCAGTCCCTCTTTTTCTTACTCTCATATGAATTTTCACAGTCCATTCCAGTCAGCGCTGCTCTGTCTGTGTCAACCTTTTCTCCACAGATTTAAAGCCCAGCCGATCTATGGTATCGGCAAACCGCTCGCCGGCAAGTCCTTCTTTCTGATAAAGAAGCAGGGCTTTTTCCACCAGGTCCATCAGTTTCTCTTCTGAGAAAATAATTTTACTTAGAGGCCTGGCCTGAACTGTCTTTCTGCCCCCGTGCCCGCCGATCATTACCTGATACCCCTGCTGGTATTCCTCAAAGACACCGAAGGGACATTTTCCCAGGCAGCGGCCGCAGTGTATGCAGGCAGTAGTATCAAGGCGGACTCTGCTCTTTCCATTTTTTACAGTCCCTGAAGGAAAGACGGGTATTTTCCTTTCAGAACTGACAGATATAGCTTCGACAGGACAGATGGATGCAGGCTGGCATTTCCTGCAGACTCTGCATTTGTCAGAATCGGCCAAAGGAATCTTCTGACCGACGATACCCAGGTCACTGAGTCCCGGCTGCATGCAGTTGTTGGGACAGCCGCCCACCACAATCTTAAACTTATGGGGAAGGACGACTCCTTTCCAGACTGTATAGAAGCGATTATGGAGTTTGTCCGCCAGGCCAAGGGTATCTGTCAGGCCAAACCGGCAATCAGTTCCACTACATGCCATAATGGGCTTCAGTTCCGGTCCGGTTCCCCCGGTCATGAGACCATGTACAGCCAGAAAATCCAGAAGAGGATAGATCTTATCATAAGGTACTCCCTGGATATCCACAGTAAGCTTACTGGAGATTCTGACGGAACCAGAACCGAACCTTTCCACCGCTTCCGAAATAATGCTGTATTCTTCTGCAGAAATCTCACCGTTTCTGGTAATGACCCTTACTTTGAAGGTGTTTTGCTTTTTCCTGTCCTGAAGACAACCCCGCATCCTCAGTCTTTGAATTTCTTCCCGGGGAATCCTGCCTGCTTCCAGAGGAGTTTTTTTCTGTTTTACACTCTTGTCTGTATTCATTCTTCCCTTCCCTTTGCTTTTGCAGATCTGATGGGCAGCTTTTTATTTATGATACCACATCCTTTTCCCTGTACCTAACGATTTCTTTATAAAACAAAAAAGGACTTTCCGCCGGTCCGAGGATTATCACCTCCGACATGACAAAAAGTCCTTTTATATTTTTTCTGACATCCAGTGCTCATTCAGGCAGCCAACGATTTACAGCCAGCGTTTAACAGCCAGCATCTTACGGCCGGCATTTCAATCAGCCATTACGCACCGAACAGACAGTATCCGGTCTCCTACTCTGTGATGTCTGCGTACATGAAGTACCAGTATCCTGTGACAGAATGCCACATACCAGTAATCTTGGAGCTCTGCAGATAGAAGTCATTATAGTAAGCAATCGGGATGCAGGCAGCATCTGCCATTAAGATATCCTCAGCCTGATGAAGGGCCTGAGATCTAACTTTCTCATCCAGTGTTGATCTGGATAAATCCATGGCCTTATCATATGCAGGATTATTATATTTTCCATCATTGTTTCCGTTGGAGGAATATAATAAGTCAAGCATATTGGAAGGATCAGCATAATCTCCAACCCATCCGTTTCTTGCGGACTCGTACTCACCATTACGACGCATTGGTGTGAAGGATGCCCACTCTACAGTCTCGATCTTCACATTGATTCCCAGCTTAGCCCATGCCTGCTGCAGGTACTCTGCCACTGGCTTATGGTAACCGGAATCATTGGTACAGTATGTGAACTCAGGGAATCCCTTTCCATCCGGATATCCAGCCTCGGCAAGAAGTTTCTTGGCCGCTTCAAGATTGGCCTCGTAATTATCCAGATCGATGTAGGGCTTTCCGCCATTGGCATTTTTCTCAAACTCTTCGTTATTTACATCTGACCAGCCGGGTCCCATGAAACTGCCGGCTGCTGTGTAAGTTCCCTGCATGATAGTCTCGGCAACATACTTACGGTCGATGGCAAGACTCAAGGCCATACGGACTTTCGGATCTTTGAACATATCCTTCTGGCAGTTGAGGTTTAAGTAGTAGGTACCGATAATAGGATCTATGTGGAACTCTTCATTGCCCTGAAGACTGGGGATCTCCTCGGTGGGTACATCCTTGATAAAGGATACTTCACCAGTCTGATATGCGCTGTAGGCAGCATTGGCATCCTCAATCAGCATGAAAGTAAGCTTATCCAGCTTAATGGCATCCTTGTTCCAGTAGTTGGGGTTCTTGCTGAATGTAATGTGAGAACCTTCCTCCCACTCTGTCATATAGAAGGGGCCGTTGCTCACGTAGGTTTCAGGGGAAGTTGCCCATGCATCGCCATTGGCCTCTATGGTTGCTTTCTGAACCGGGCTTAAGGTAGCAAATGCTGCAAGATCTCCAAAGAATGGACACGGTTTCTCCATTTCAACAACAAGGGTTTTTTCATCAGGAGCACTGACAGCCAGGGCGTCCAGGTCTCCCTCCACTGCCTTGGCATATCCCTTCACCATTCCAAGAACTGTCTCGGCATAAGGTGCAGCCACTGCAGGATCACAGACACGTTTCCAACTGTAAACAAAATCTTCCGCTGTCAGATCACTGCCGTCAGACCACTTCAGGCCGTCTCTCAGATGGAAGGTCCATGTAAGACCATCCTCAGAGGTCTCCCATTTCTCAGCACATCCCGGCTGAAGCGTTCCGTCTTCTGCTACAGTGAGCAGGCACTCAAAAGCATGGAGCAGCATATTGCCGCCGTCAACCGCACTGTTAAGTGCAGGATCCACTGTCTCCGGATTTGGTCCAATCTGGACTTTCAGTTCCTTCCCGCCTTCTGAGCTGCCGGAAGAACCACCGCAGGCAGTCAAGCCCACTGCCAGAACTGCAGCGAGAAATACAACAAGTAGTCTCTTTCCCATTTTTTCTCCTCCTTTGGGTATTTGTATTTTACCTGTCATGCAGGCAATTTTATAAAAACCAGTCTGTTCCTGGTTTCTATTTCCCAGCAAAGCCGATCGCTTCCATTGTATCAGTCAATCTGTCTTCTCCATCAGTTACATTTGTCAAGGTGATGACAGGCAGCAAAATGTCCCGGCTTCACTTCCTTGAATTCCGGCACCTCACAGGCACACTGTTCATCAGCATAAGGACACCTTGTCCTGAAGCGGCATCCGGATGGCGGATTCAGCGGACTCGGCACGTCTCCCTCCAGAACGATCCTTTTATTCTTGCGGGCCTGGATAGGATCCGCAATGGGAATGGCAGAAATCAGGCTCTGGGTATAGGGATGCATACTATGCATCGTCAGTTCATAGCTGTCGGCCAACTCCACCAGTTTGCCAAGATACATGACACCGATCCTGTTGGAAATATGTTTGACCACAGAGAGATCGTGGGCGATGAAGAGATAGGTCAGGCCCATGCTCTCCTGCAGGTCCTCAAACATATTGATGACCTGGGCCTGGATGGACACATCCAGGGCAGAAATCGGCTCATCACAGACGATGAACTCAGGATCCACTGCCAGAGCCCTGGCGATACCGACACGCTGACGCTGGCCGCCGGAAAACTCATGGGGATAACGGTTTGCATGCTCAGAGTTGAGACCTACTCTTCTCAACAGTTCGATAATCTTGTCATATCTTTCCTGCTTTGAATTACAGAGATTATGGATATCGATAGGCTCCCCGACGATATCTCCCACCGTCATACGAGGGTCAAGACTGGCATAGGGATCCTGGAAAACAATCTGCATCTTCCTGCGATAGGGCATCATTTTTTCCGCAATTCCCTTCTCTTTGTCAAAGATTACCTTCCCGTCATAGACAATCTTGCCGGCGGTCGGTTCATAAAGGCGCAATAAGGTCCTTCCGGTGGTCGTCTTTCCGCAGCCTGACTCACCCACCAGGCCAAGGGTCTCACCCCGGTAGATATAAAAGCTTACGTCATCCACCGCCTGAACATATTTTTTATTCTTTCCAAATCCTCCAGCCGAAAAGTACTGGCACAAATGTTCTACTTCTACTAAGCGTTCTTTACTCATGAGCTGCCATCCTTTCCATCTCTTCCTTCTGATTCATCCAGCACTGGGTATAATGCACATCTGTGATGTTAGTCACAGGGGGCATCTTACGAAGGCAAATCTTCATACAAGAATCACAGCGGGGAGCAAAGGGACAGCCCTTGGGTGGATTCAGCATATCCACAGGCGTTCCCTCAATCGGAACCAAACGTTCGTGTTCCTTGGCATCCAGCTTTGGGATGCTCCTGATCAATCCTTTGGTGTATTCATGTTTCGGATGATAGAAAATATCATCGGTCAGGCCGTATTCAATAATATGGCCGGCATACATTACTGCAATCCTGTCACACATGTTGGCGACGATCCCCAGGTCGTGGGTGATCATGATGATCGCCATACCCAGCTTGTCCTTCAGTTCCAGAATCAGTTCCAGAATCTGAGCCTGTATGGTCACATCCAGGGCAGTGGTAGGCTCATCAGCGATCAGCAGCTTAGGCTCGCAGGCCAGAGCAATGGCGATCATGACTCTCTGCCGCATACCGCCGGAGAGCTCATGAGGGTACTGCTTAAGCCTCTTTTCCGGTTCATTGATACCCACAAGTTCCAGAAGCTCCCTGGCACGCTCGTGGGCTTCCTTTTTATTTTTGTCAGTATGGAGAAGGATGACCTCCTCAATCTGGTTGCCGATGGTGTATACAGGATTGAGACTGGTCATGGGATCCTGAAAGATGATGGAGACTTCATTTCCTCTCATCTTTCGAAAATCTGACTCACTCATATCATTGATCCGGTGACCATTAAAATCGATGGTCCCACCAATCAGTTTGCCGGGATAGGCCGTAAGGCCCATCAGGCTGTAGGCGGTTACAGACTTACCGGAGCCTGACTCTCCTACAATCCCGAGAACTTCTCCCTCCCGCACTTTAAAAGATACGTCGTTCAATGCCTTAACTTCCCCTGCAGGAGTAAAAAAGGAAAGTCGTTCGTGTTGTATATCCACCAGATATTCACTCATAATCTCTACCTCCCTAATTCTTAAGCTTTGGATCAAAGGCATCCCGCAGTCCATCTCCCAGCAGGTTGAAGCTGAGGATGATCAAACTGATCACAGCAGCAGGAATAAACAGCAGGTGCGGGTGAGTATTCAGACCGTTGATGGCATCACTGGCCAGACTTCCCAGTGAGGGCATAGGCACAGCCACACCAAGTCCCAGGAAACTCAGGAAACTCTCTGTAAATATAGAAGATGGAATCTGAAGGGTTGTCGTTACAATCAGAGTTCCAATGCAATTGGTCAGCAGATGATTCTTAATGATCCGGCCGCTGGAAGCACCCAGAGCCCTGGCTGCGGTAACATACTCACTCTCTTTCAACATAAGGATCTGGCTTCGCACCATACGGGCCATTCCAACCCAGTAAAGCAGGGCAAAAACCACGAAAATACTGATCATATTTTCACCGACCACCTTAACCCATCCAAATCCCGGTGTGGAAGAAAGAGCTGCCAGCGGTGCCTTCAGAGCAAAGGACAGGAGCACAATCAGCAGAACATCCGGTATCGTATATATGATGTCGACAAGCCGCATCATAATCAGGTCCACCCATCCACCGGCAAAGGCCGCGACAGACCCGTAAATTGAACCTATGATCAGGATGATCACTGCAGCAATCAGACCGACCAGAAGGGAAATTCTGGTTCCCATCATGACACGGATGGCATAATCACGGCCCATCTTATCTGTTCCCATGATATGAGGGAAAACCTTCTCCCCGGCAGCAATCCTGGCCTGTTCATCCACAGAATAGGTCATGGGAGACAGGTTGTTCGCCCCGATGATCTGATCCTTATAGGTATAGGGGTAAAAGCTGGGTACAATAAATGCAAAAATCATGATGACAGCGATCACGAAAATACAAACCATCGCTACTTTATTCTTCTTCAGTCTGCGAAAGCCGTCTTTCCAGAAGCTGACGCTCTCCCGCATGATGACCAGACTTTCTTTCTCATCTTCAGAGGCAGGCAGAAAATCTTCCGGTGTAAGATCCAGCTGCAGACTGAGGGGATTCTTTTTCATATTCATGTCTTCTCTCCTTCCTCTTACTTAAGATTGATTCTCGGGTCCACAATCTTGTACACGATATCTACAACCACATTCATGATAATCATGAATGTCGCAAGGAAAATCGTCGTTCCCATGATCATGGTGTAGTCACGGCCATTGATCGCTTTGATAAACTCTCCTCCCAATCCCGGGATTGTAAAAATCTTCTCCACGATAAAGCTGCCGGTAAGGGTGTAAGCAATCATGGGTCCCAGATAAGTGATTACGGGAAGGATGGCATTACGAAGGGCATGTTTGAAAAGTGATACTTTCTCAGAAAGGCCCTTGGCCTTGGCTGTCCGCATGTAATCCTGCCCCAGAACGTCAAGCATGGAAGACCGCATCAGTCTCATAATGTAGGAAGTCGGGTAGGCTGCCAGCGCAAAAACCGGCATAATATAATTTTTCCAGCTTCCAAGTCCCAAAGTGGGCAGAATCTTCAGCTTCACTCCGAAAAAATACATGAGCAGCGTACAGATCACGAAGCTGGGAACCGCAATTCCGCAGGTGGCAATCACCGAGAACAGATTATCCACCCAGGTTCCTCTCTTACGGGCCGCCAGCACGCCCAAAGGCACCCCCACCAGCAGGGACACACACACGGCGATACCGCCAACCTTGGCAGAAACAGGAAACTTATCCTGAATGATACTCATGACGGTCCTTCCTCTCTGCTTCAGACTGTCACCAAAGTCGCCGTGAACAGCCCCCGACATGTAGGTCATATACCTCTCAATAAAGGGCTTATCCAATCCGTACTTGGCTTCCAGGGCCTGCGTTGCCGCCGGGCTGATCGCCTTCTCCGAGAGAAAAGGTCCGCCTGGGACCATATTCATCAGGCAGAAAGTGATGGTAGCAACCGCCCATATGGTGACGATCGCCAGAACAATTCTTTTTACAAGGTACTTTCCCATTGTTTCCCTCTCCTTTTGCTTTGGATTTAAATAGTTTCGTATAAAACAAAATAATATTGGTTTATTTGAAGCGAAATCTTTCTATATTATACCTTTTTCAATGTAGGAGTCAAGGGAAATGTGACCAAATTGTTAAATAATTAAAAATTAAATAATCTATGATACAGCTGTGATACTTTAGGTGTTATAATGAAAAAAAAATATGATTTGGACTGTGAAAGGAGTGTTCATCATGAAAAAAAGATTTTTAGTGATGGCTGCGGCAGCGGTACTGGCATTAGGCCTTACAGCATGCGGCTCGTCAAGCGGCAGCAACGCAACAACAGCAAAAGATGCTGCGGCTACGGAAGTCAGCTCAGAAGCCAAGGCTGCACCGGCCACAAGTTCTGAAGCAGCACCGGAATTAAGCGAGGCAGCCGGCAGCGACTGGTATATGCAGGTACTTACGGACCAGACCTACAAAAAGGATTATCCATATTACAGATTTGTGGATCTTAACGGGGACGGCGTTCCGTTATTATTCCTGTCCACCACACAGAAGTCTTTCATCGGAGATGGAGACAAGGCTTGTCTGATCGCTTATGTTGACGGTCAGCCAAAGGTTATCAAGGAGATCGGTGGAGCCGGCGGCGAGTCCTTCTACTGTGATTCTCAGAACCACACACTGAGCTTCTTCTCCCGTCTATCCGGAGAAGGTCATCTCGAGGTTTACACTTTGAAGGATGGCGAACTGGTTCAGGTTACCAGTCTTGACAGATATGGTCCAATGCACGATCCGAAGACCGGAGATAACAAAGACACTGTATATCTCCAGGATGGAAAAGATATCAAAGAAGATGTGTTCGAAGAAGCCTGGAATAAGTATGCTGATGAAAAATTCATCATCACCTATGACGAAAAGAATACATTCTAATAACACAGAGCTGCCTGCCATAAGCGGGCAGTCTTTTTTTACACAAAAGAAATCCCCTTCTCTGATCGGACCGGCTCAGCCGGCCTGATCAAGGAAAGGGATTTCTTTATGATGATTTTTAATTTATTATATAATTGGAAAACAGATTATTCCCCTTTGAACTTATTCTTGAGAGCAGCAAAGTCTGCGGAGATCTTGTTTCTCTTCTCTTCCACGCCCTGCTTGAACTCATCTTTTTTTGACTTGCGAAGCTCTACACGTGCCTGACGAGCCATCTCTTTCTCTACCTTCGCAGCTTCATCCACTTCCTGGGCTACTACTGCTGCATCAAAACGCATAACCTGTGTCTTGAACTTGCCAAGCTGTCCATCGAGGTAAGCTTCGTCATTCTCGTCAGCTAAAGCGATCAGAGCAACTTCTCCATCGAGAAGCTTGCCGGCCACTGTCTCAACCATGGCCTCATCATTGATGGCGTCATCCATATCAAAAATGCTTCCTGCCAGCATGCCATAAGATCCCATTAAAAGCACGCCGATCGGACCTCCAAGAACGCCAACCAGGCTTCCTACCAGACCACCGATCAACATATCGTCAACAGTGTCCACACCGGACTCAAAGCGGTCAAGGATCTCAAGAGAATTGTCTTTGTTCTTAACCAGAGCCATCTGTAAGATTGCTGCATCATCTGTAACAGGCTTCTGACGAAGCTGGGTCAAAGCCTGGAAACCTTCACTCTCATTCTCAAAAATTGCTGCAATAATGTTTTGCATTGTCTTATTCCTCCTGTTTTTCATTGACTTGTTTCTATAATTATATGAATTTATCATAATTGAAACCTAAGAACAATCCCTGAAAATCATATTCCCAATAAAAGCCAGGGCTGTAAAAAGGACACCATGACAAAACAGAGTGCCCTGAAAAAACGAATAATTTATTCTACTCTTCCGATGTACTCAGCGTCACCTAAACCAAGAATAATTCTGGCGATCCCGCCGAAGCAGAAAAGGAACACTCCGTATAATCTTCCTTTTCCAAAGCAAGCGGCTAACTTTATGCTCTGAATCATATGAATAACCAGTAAAGCTATTCCAAGGACACTTGCTGCAAATGTCAGCATCGTACTGTTGTTATCGGAAGGAATACAGTAACTTCCAAACATGAGCAGCGTATAAAGGATTCCCATGTTTCCTGACCAGCAAATGTCATACTCGTCATAAGTGTTAAGAAATGGGATCAGGCAGTGCCATCCTGGTTTATTGGCTTTCTTGAAAATGAACCAGTCTGCGATAATGTTCAGTACTATCCAGGCGATAAGAATAACAGCTACAGAAACTCCTAATTGAACCATAATTAATTCCTCTCTAATCTTTTTTAGTGAATATCAACAAAAACGCCTGTTTTTAAGCCCTTCATTGATATTGTTGATCCTAAATCATTTTGAATTATTTAATTATTGTTTCTTTTTTTTACATGAAGCATTCTACCACATAATTTATCACAAAAGTATCACAAATTTTTAAATTCCAACAAATTTTTTCTATTTTTTTCATAGACGTTATCGCACAGGCTGCCGGCCGCATTTTGGGGTTTACTCTCACTCATTTCCCATGATTTTGGGAAATATTTTCCAAATAATCTAAAAGGATTTTTGTTATAATTAAATTGAATATTTATGGGAGCATTATGGGCACCTGCAGATCAAAGATTCCAGAACACAGAGTGAGGATAATCATGACACTGGAAGCAATCAACAAAAGATGGATCGCCTATAAAAAAGAGTATGGCATTGATAGTCCTGTACTCATCGAGGAGGTACGTTTTGACGCGGCAAAGGGAGCCGAGTCTTCTTTTGATGTCACAGAACTCTTCTCGGAGCAATATATCCTCCATCTGTCTGATAAATTTCCCCTTTACCGGGGAGAATACATCGATTATGTCCTCTGTCATGAATTCACCCATCTGGCAGATTTTCTTAATCAGCCTTACTCCTACAACGTGGTGAGCCGGGTCTATCACTATATGAACAGCTGGTCCGAGTACCACGCCAGCCGGCGCTGCCTGGGCATGGTGCTGAAGAAAGCCTTCTCCGGAGCCATTGACCCCGAGAAAGCGGTAATCCCACAGGCTTTCAAGGACATTTCCCTGCGGAAGCTGATCAACGATACCCTGGGGCAGACCGGGGCTGCCCTGGAGGAGTTCCGCCGCGGCGGCAATTCTTCCGTCTATCATCTCTTTTTCCGCTATCTTATGTATGTCATGGGCTATATCTCCCACTTTGCCAATGCAGAGGACATCCTGAACTATTGTCTCTCCTTCCTTCAATTAGAAGGGGATCTTTACCCGCAGCTTTATCACGCCCTGCAGGTCGGAGAACCCCGGGAAATCATTCCCTTCTTTGACAAGATTGAAAAAGAACTGCATCGGGTATCTTTCATTTAATAATAAATTTCTGTCTGAAACAATTCGAGAGTCCCGCAAGCGAGACTCTCTATCTATAAGCCGGAAGTGAATATTATATTTTATCCATCACATTTCTCTTTGAGATATGACTCCTCTTATCTCTTTCTATCCTGAACATACCTTGTCTTCTTCTCCGTTTTTCATTTCCGGCTGCATAATGCCTGGGCCGGTCACCCGTCAGTTAAGCTCCCATGTGGCGGGATTCCCGCTTCGGCTTAATGCCAGGTTTGTAATTCGGATCTGATTTATCTGAATCTGATTCTTTTTTACGTCATCTTCTGGTCTTTCAGGTCTTCAAGCCATCCGACTTCAAGCCACCCTAAAAGAAGTTGGCGATCATCACAAAAATCACTGATCCTACAACAATAAATCCCGGAACGATTCCTGCTAAATCTTTTTTATTGAAGGTATTGTCTTTCATATTCTTATCCTCCTGCGAATCATTTATTCTCTTGTATTCCTGTCCTGGAATACTTTTTTAAAAACTCTTTCTTTTTCTTTTCTGGCCCTACTTTATCACAGGACCTGTCACAAAAGTATCACACAGGGGAGGAAGTTTTATAAACTGATGCCGTGGTTTATTGTACTTGTTTTTTTCAGAATCTTGCACCCAAAAACCATTATTTACTGTGTCCAATTGACAGATAATATGATATGATATATTCAAGCAGAACTATGGGACCCTACTTGTCATTATTTGTGGTTCCTGTACAGCATTTCAGGACTCAACCACAATATGATGGCGGTTCCTGAAAACATTATTACAGATCTCAGCCTTGAGACATTGGAAGTTTTTGAACGAAAACTCATCCGGGAGAATTGGAGGAATAGATATGGTTTGCATTGGTATCGTCGGTGCCATGGATCAGGAAGTCAACTGTCTGATTCAGGAAATGAAAGATGTCGAGGAGAAGACATTTTCAGGTATGACCTTTCACCGTGGTGTTCTGTGGGACATTGACACCGTGGTGGTCAAAAGCGGGGTCGGCAAGGTAAATATCGCCGTCTGCACCCAGCTGCTCATCGACATTTACGAGGTGGACCTCCTCATCAACACCGGTATTGCCGGAGGGCTCCTAAAGGGCATCGATATCGGTGATATCGTGATTTCTTCCGATGCGGTTCAGCATGATGTGGACGTGACTATGAGAGGCTTTAAGCCCGGGGAGATCCCCTTCATGGAGACATCCGTCTTCCGGGCAGATCCTGAGCTGGCTGCCATGGCCATGGAAGCCTGTCAGATTGTGAATCCCGACATCGGCTGCTACCTCGGCAGAGTTCTGACCGGAGACCAGTTCATCTGTGACAATGATAAAAAAGCAGAGCTTGTCAAGACATTTGACGGCTACTGCGTGGAGATGGAAGGCGGTGCCATGGCTCAGGTTGCCGCTCTCAACAAGGTTCCTTTTGTGATCATCCGGGCCATCTCCGACAAGGCTGACGATGACGCTGTAGTTCTGGTTAAAGAGTTTGAGAAGAAAGCCATCATTCACACATTGAAGCTGCTTGCAGCCATGTTTATAAAGATGAAAAAAAGATAAACTTTAGGGGGAGGAAAATCTTTCATGAAAGTTTCACCATCTGCTTGTATTCAATTAAAAGATGGAACACACATCGCAAAATGTGTTCTGATGCCGGGGGATCCGCTCCGGGCAAAATATATCGCTGAGACCTATCTGGAGAATCCTGTTCTCTTTAACGATGTCCGGAATATGCTGGGCTATACGGGAACCTTCCTTGGAAAGGAAGTCTCTGTGATGGGATCCGGAATGGGCATTCCTTCCATGGTACTCTATGCCCATGAGTTGTTTAACTTTTTTGGTGTCGAGTCTATTATCCGTGTGGGATCCGCGGGCGCCCTCCAGGACAATGTGCATCTTAAAGATGTGATCATCCCTGCTTGCGCCATGACCAACTCTTCCTGCCTGGAAATCTATAATCCCGATGGAAAGCTGACTGCCTCGGCAGATCCGACTTTACAGCGTCTCGCAGAGATCACGGCAAAAGAACTTGAAATTCCTGTGGATGTGGGAACAATCTTTACCACGGATTATTTCTATAATCCTGATCAGGACGCCCTGAAGGCAGCCAAGGCTCAGGGTCTGCTGGCCGTAGAAATGGAGACCGCCGGCCTCTACCTGTGTGCCAAGGCCAATGAGAAAAGAGCACTCTCTCTTCTCAGCATCTCCGACCATGTCAGCACAGGCGAGATGCTCTCCCCCGAGGAGATCCGGGAAGGCTTCCATGATATGATGAAGATTGCCCTGATTACAGCGGTTTGCAGTCTCTAAGTCAGCTCAATAGATTCAATAAAGAAAGTAAATGAGGCTGTCTCATGAAATGATATGCCCCCTTCCAAGCAGACAAGAGAAATAATAATACTCTTGCCACACTTAGAAGGGGGCATATTTGAATGAATTTTTGACAGATCTGTTATATTCCTTAAGAAAACACTGCTTCAATAGACAGTTATATTATTCGTCAGTTTTCCCTTCATTCTGGTGCAGAAGTTGTTTAAATAAATCTGTGTAATAAGCAAGGTTGCCGGCAGGCTTCATCAGTTCTTCTGATAATGTAAAAACATAAAGTACTTTTGCAGCACTATTATCTCCTTCTTCAACAGTATCCTCTGATTTGAAGAAAGTATACTTTCCTTCTTTTGTCTTCCCGAAACCAAAGAAATACTTATCATAGTGCATGGTCATTACAGCAGCTTTGTCCCAATCGAAGTCCTGATGCTCTCTATCTTTTATAAATCGGGAGTCAAAGGAATCAATGCTGCCCTCTTTTTCATCCAATTTTTCTGCTTCTTTGTCAAGTTCTAATGTATAAAGAATGAAATCTTCAATCACGTCATCGATGTTAAGCTGTTTTGTGTTCTTCCAAGAAATAGTTTCTTCTTCTCCATCAACGCTGACTCCTGCATAATTGCAGTTATCATCTGTGCTCTTCATGTAATAGACATTTTGGCTATCTTCCGTGTCGTAGTATTTTACAAAACAAAATTCATCTGAAAAATTATCCAATATTTTCTGTTCTTCCGCAGATAATTCTCTCTTGTTTTCTTTGTCTTTCAGAGGTTTAAGTTCTGTGTCGGATTCTGTAGAAACTTCTTCTTTTTCAGAGCTGGGAGTATCGTTGTCTTCACTGATGGCTTCTGGTTCCACAATGAACTTTGCTTTCTGTTCATTTAAGGAGTTATCATACACGGTGACATAGATAGCAAAAGTACCTGGATTTTCCACAGCAATACATTGTTGGGCCTTACAGGTTGCTCCGATGGGTGTTTCTTCCGGATAATTCAAAGGATCATCAACATAGACATTATCATCTCCCATAATGCCTTTTGCATCAACACTCCTTTCCGCAAGATTCAAATATAATCCTTTCAAGATTCCATCGGAATCTTTGTATCCAAGGTTTTTATATTCATAATCAATAATATAAACTGCGCCGGGTTTATCTCCATTATACTCATTAATATTTTTGGTCTCCCTGGCAGATTTAACCGTTAAAGTACAAAAACCATCTACAGTCCAGGTTTCCCCAGTTTTATATTCAGGTATCTTGTTTTCCGATTCCGCTGTCTGTTGGGGGATTTCAATGGCATCTGAGGAATCATTTACTGATGTTTCAGCTTTTGGATCCACGACGAATTTTGCTGCCAGACTTTTGGCATCATTGTCCGATATCTCAACATGGATAGTGAATGTTCCAGGGTTTTCTACACCTATGCAGACACTTGCCTTACATGTTGCACCGCCAGGTGTTTCTACTGGACTTTTTATTCCTTCAATGCCGTAAATATCATCAGTACCCAAGACTCCTTTGGCATCAACAGCCATTTCTCCCATATCCACAAGTAATCCATCAATCGCGCCATTGCTATCTTTATATCCGATATTGGTATACTCGTAATCCACGATATAAACTGCTTTCAGTTCTTTCTTATCGCATTCATAAGCACCTGTCCATTCTCTTACAGAATTTATTTTGAGAGTAAAAAGACCATCAACAGTCCATCGCTCACCGACTTTGAATTCTAAGTTATCGTTATCTGAGGATGTCTCTTGCTTTGATTCTGTCTCTGTTTTTGGGGCTTTAACAGAAGTGGATTCAGATTTCGTCCCTGACGACACACAGGAACAAAGATTTAATGTCATTCCTATGATAAAAACTAAACTAAGCAAAATACGAATTGTTTTCATTTTTTCTCCTTTTTGTGGTTTCTTTGAATATTGTAAACCTGAAAATCTGACGAGTTCTTGTTATTTTGCATTGGTCATTTTATCATTTCTTATCTAGTCTGTAGTATGAATTCAGTCCCTTAACAATCCCCTTTGCAATCTTTTTCTGTGTCTTGGCAGAAATATCAGAGCCGCCATCTCCTACTTCAAGGTCAATGGAGGGAATCGTGGAATAGGAAGTCTGAGTCAGATCCAATGGCAGCTGCCCATCATGAAAGAGTTTGAATCCTTCCTTATGGATACCACCCACAACTGCTTCTCCCAGAGCCTGATGTTCTTTCCAATGGGAGGCCACAGGTTCCATTTTTCGATATTTCTTATTATCAGGAACACTGATAAAGAATACTCCTTTATTGCTCCTGCTGTCATCGTAATGCAAAGCAATATGGCAGTCAGCCTTATTATTGGCAATGACGGTTCTGACAATATTGTCGAGCTGTACATCATCGGTTTCCCGAATCATCAGGACATTATATCCTGCATCAAGCAGCTTGTCTTTCAGAATAAGTGCTAAAGATAATGTGGCTTTTGCTTCAGGTGTTCCATCAGGAAATGTCATTCCGGAAGAAACAGCAACAGCCTTTGTTGCTCCCTGACCGGTTGTTCCCCCTGTAACTTTGGGAGAACCGTCTGGATGACACAAGGTCTTTACCGACTCTCCACCTTTTGTTCCATGACCGGCATTCACACAGATGGTAATTCCGTTTCCGCCGCCCTCATGGTAATAAAGTTTCGCTTTTCCTGAATAGATGGCTGCATTTTCGGCATATTGCCAGTCTTGATTGAGTTTAATCTTCTTTTCTTTGATTTTATCTTGTTTTTTATTCTCTACTTCAGTTTTTTTATTTTCTGCCTTTGTCATTGGTTTGACCAGAGCTGCAGTATCCTTTCCTTCCGTGGTCATCTGAACATCCTCGACGGCATCTACATTTTCTGCCTTGTCCAGGATGACGGCATCTTCCTTCTGGCAGGAAACCAAAAAAACACAAGAAAATAAAAGCAAAATCATCATAGAGGATTTTTTAATCGTTATGAAATGTTTAATAGATATTCCCCCTTTCCGGACTGTCTGGATCATATTCGTCAAGAATGACCTTGGCTGTTAATTCTCTACGGCCCAGTTCAGACGGACCAGATTACTGCTCTTCTTCTCTATACAGCCCAGCCGGACAGGTAGGCTTCCTGCTCTTCTGTCAGCTCATCAATCTCCAGATTCATGGCGTCGAGTTTGTATCTGCCGATGGTATCATCGATGGAGTCCGGAACCTGGTAGACTTTTTTCTCCAGAGAATCCCTGTGGTCTGCCAGCCACTTGAGGCTCAAGGCCTGAACTGCAAAGGACATATCCATAATCTCTGCAGGATGTCCCATACCACAAGCCAGGTTTACCAGCCTGCCCTCTCCCAGGACATTCAGGGTCTTTCCATTCTCCAAGGTATATCCGATGATATTGTTCCGCTGTACCTTCTGGGATACTGCAATTTTCCTGAGGCAGGCCACATCGATCTCGCAGTCAAAATGACCGGCGTTGCAAAGGATAGCATTATCCTTCATATCACGGAAATGTCTCTCCACGATCACGTCTTTACATCCTGTCACTGTGACAAAGAAATCTCCCAGTTTGGCGGCATCGTCCATCTTCATAATCCGGAAGCCGTCCATGGTGGCATCCAGGGCTTTAAAAGGATCAATCTCTGTAACGATGACATTTGCTCCCATTCCCTTGGCCCGCATGGCAACGCCCTTGCCGCACCAGCCATAGCCGGCCACTACTACGGTCTTGCCGGCCACAATGAGGTTGGTGGTATCCATGATGGCTGTCCACACAGACTGACCGGTACCATATTTATTATCATAGTAATGCTTTGCCTTGGCATCATTGACTGCCATCATGGGACAGGGGAGGATCCCCTCCCGCTCTCTGGCCTTGAGACGGATAATGCCTGTGGTGGTTTCCTCACAGCCGCCAATCAGCTGATCGCCGTACTCTTTACATTTTCCCCCTAAAAGGTTGATCAGGTCACCACCGTCATCCACGATGAGATGAGGGTGACACTTCAGGGTTTCCACCAGAAGGTTCTCGTACTCCTGCTCATCTACGCCATAAAGGCCGTAGGTCTCTACACCAAGCTCAGAAACCGCTGCCGCCACATCGTCCTGGGTGGACAGGGGATTGCATCCGGTCAGGAAGACTTCTGCTCCTCCCTTTTTCAAAACCAGACCCAGGTTGGAGGTCTTTGCTTCCAGGTGAACAGATACGGCAATTCTGAGACCCTTGAAGGGCTTCTCTTTTTCAAACTGTTTTTCAATTTGGCTCAGGGCCGGCATATGGGAACGGACCCAATTAATCTTTGTCATTCCGGCAGGCGCCAGGGAAGAATCTTTGATAATGCTCATGGTTTTTCTCCTTGCTTTCGAATATTTACTATTAGTGAATCAGATTTGCCTCCACGATTTTTCCCACCTCATAGAATACTCTCTCCTTATCGATGGTCAGCAGATCGCGGTTCTTCATGACAAATCTTCCGTTGATCATCACGGAATCCACCTCAGACCCATTGGCTGAATAACAGAGGGATGAGATGATATTATTATTGGGGAAAAGGGATGGGCTGTCAAGGTCTACGAAGACCAGATCCGCCTTTGCTCCTTCATGGATACTTCCGATCATCGGATCCTTCAAAGCTTTTGCAGCATGGCAGGTGGCCATCTTTACGATATAATCAGAGGGGATGGCCAGACAGTCTCTGGCAGCCGCTTTGTGCATGAGAGACAAAAGGCCCATTTCCCGGAACATATTTAAAGTATTATTGCTGGCAGCCCCATCGGTACCCACGCAGACATTAATCCCTAAATCTTTCATGGCAACCAGAGGAGCGATTCCATTGCCCAGCTTGGCGTTGCTGGCCACATTGGTGACAATGGTGGCGCCGCTGTCCCGGATGATCTCCAGATCACCCTCCTGCATCTGCACACAGTGGGCCAGAATGGTATCGGAATCCAGGAAACCGATGTCCTTGAGGTAGCGGACCGGGGTCTTGCCGCGGGCCTTCAGGCAGTCCTCAATCTCCGTCATGCTCTCAGACAGGTGGATCTGCTTTAACATGCCATCCTTTTTGGCGGCCTCTGCGATCTGCACCAGGATTTTTTCTGAGCAGGTGTAAATGGCGTGGGGGGAAAGAAGGAAATTCAGGGTGTCAGAGGCGAACTCTTCTTTCTCTTCCATAGCCTGTTTGTAGCGGCTGTAACCGTCCTCATAGAGGTCCTCTCCCACCAGACCCCTGCCGATATAAGCCCGCATCCCGGCATCTCTTGCCGCCGAGGCAGCCTGCTTATGGTACATGTGCATATCGGTAAAACAGGTGGTTCCTGTGGTGATCATTTCCAGGCAGCCCAGCATGGAGGTCCAGTAAGCCGCTTCCACAGGAAGGTTGTCCTCCACTGGCATAACCCGGTTGAAGAGCCATTCCTGGAAGGGCACATCATCTGCATAGTTCCGCATCATTGTCATGTAGGAATGGGTATGCATATTGATGAGTCCGGGCATAATCAGCCTGCGTCTGGCATCGATTACCTCAAATTCTTCCCCTTCGGAAAATGGCTGAAATGTGATTCGCCCATCTTTGACATAGATGGTTTTTTCTTCTGTTTTTACTTCCCCCTCAGCAAATAAAAGAAGGGTGCCGTTAATGATCTTATAATCTGACATGTTTTTTCCTTTCTTTGGACCGGCATTTTCAGTCTGATTCATATTGTATTACAAAAATATTTTTATTTCCACTGAAAAAATTATCATTAAAGACTCTGGGAGACATTTTCCAGTAAATGTCCTGGGAAGCAACATTTACAATGTGTGAACTATGGGAAAATATTTTCCAATAAAGGTCCTGAAATGCCTTTCATGGTCTTTGGGCTTGCAGGATACTTTTCTTTCATCTTCTAAGGTGTTTCCGGAATCTTTTCGTAGGATGAGGGATCAAGTCTGATCTCCAGAGGATCAACCACTTTCAGCTTGTCATCAAGTTCAAAGGTTTCGTAATCATAATCATATTTTATACTGCAGCTGTTCTCACTCTTATACCATCTCAAATCATCTAAAATCTCGCCGGAATCCGCGAAGGCCTGGTCCTGAAGTCCATTGCAGTATTCCGTGATATAACTGGCTGCTGAATCATGATCCAACCCTGCTGCTTTTTCCAATACTTCTTTCGTCCCTTTAATCATGGCTGTCTCTGCCTCATGCCAGTATGCTCTGACCGGATCGCCATAGATTTCACGGTTCTTTTTCCCGTCGCACAAGGTCGTGAGTTCCTTAAAGCGATAGTAGGGATACTGTTCAGTATCAAATTTTCCCTGCTCTTTGGTGCTTTGATTGCGGCCATAGGGTTCGCTGACAGATAAGGCCACATTAGAAATAGGAACAAATACGCCATAAACAGACGGGCCGGTGCTCTCCCAAAGCAGGGTGCACATGTCGGAAGGGAGGTCTGGATAGACCTGTACCACGTGAACACTGAGGGCGGTCACAGTTCCAATGGGCAGGATATCTTTGCGCTTTGTTTCATCGGAACTATAGGTTGTCCCTTCATAGCGGTTGCGCAGCAGCTCCATGACATCCTGGACAGAGACTTTATGGGCCGGCACAAAGCAGAGAGGATAATTGACCTTCTTGTCATAATCATATTTAAAAGTGGAAGGGGCGAGAACCTGATGTCCGATCCAGGTTCTCATATGGCAATAATCTTTGACGGTTTTGGGGCCTGAATAGGTGGAAAGCAGATTCAGCTCATGATTCTCTCCGTAGACGGCAAAGTCTTTATCCTCGGCCAGGCTCTCCAGTTCGGGGGACAGGATGGCATCCTCATAATCGGAAATATACTCCAGCTGGAATTCGCTGCCGAAGACGGAAACCTTGTCTTGCGGCAGCTTCACAGCGGCATATTGGTGCCCGGTGTACATTTCAATGTACCATGTCTCTTCCTGGTCGGTGATGAGGGCGATATTACTTTCGCTGCTTCCATAGGTGTCAATCAGCCCCAGCAGAGTTTCTGTGGCTTCCCTGGCACTTTCCGCCTGACATACCACAAGGTCATTGGCGGTATTCTCAGTGAGACCTTTCTTCACCAGCGGATCGGCTTTTAGGGCTTTCTTATTGGAAAATGCTGTGACGGACATGGTCATGGCCACGCCTTTTTCGTTGGTGCAGACCGCTGCATCAATGGCCGGCCCGTTGGCAGCGGCGGTGCTGTCAAACCAGGGGGTTGCTATGCAGCGATAGGTCTCCTCAGGCAGCTCTTCGAGTACTGTCTGCTCTACATCCACCGGCATCTTTCTTCCGCCTTTATTCTTTGCCTCCATGATCTTCACGTAATTGCCCATAACCCCCTGAGAATCATTGGATCTGGCGATAATCACCGTACCGTCATCGCTGGCACCTTTTCCCACGTACACTGCTGTGCAGGCTGAGGCTTTTAATGGAATAATCCACAAAAAGGCCATGGCGGCAAAAGCAATGAGCATTGTTTTTTTCGTGTGGTGTGTCGCTTGGGGTTTTGTGTGGTGTGTTGTTTGGAGTTTTGTGTAGTGTGCTGTTTGGGGTTTTGTGTAGTGTGCTGTTTGGGGTTTTGTGTGGTGTGCTGTTTGGGGTTTTGTGTGGTGTGTTGTTTGGGGTTTTGTGTGGTGTGTTGTTTGGGGCATAGCATTCGCTAATAAAGCTTTCATTCTTTTCCCTTCCATTTTTTTATCCTATCAGACAGCTCTTTCAGCTCTTTTTTCGACAAATTCGGTAAATTTTCCAGGTCATCCAGTAAAGCCATGACGCTTTCGTTGGTTCGAGCTCTGGCTATCTCCATGAAGAAATTGGTGATGACGGCTGTGACGACTGCTATAAAGAACATCGAGTAAATCGATAGGAACATGGAGAGGATCCGCCCGAGCAGCGAGGAAGCGGACACGTCTCCAAAACCTATAGTGGTGGCGGTGGCAAAGCAGTACCACAGGCTGTCCATAAGGGAGTGTATATTGGGTTCGAAAATCCAGATCAAGACAGCTATTGCCAGGAAGCAGATCAGGTAGGACTCGAGAAATTTATCAGCGCCGGTGCCTTTCAATGCCTGCTTCAGCAATCTCCATCTGTTTATTCTTCTTTTCATGATTAAGATGTGGTTCTCCTTAAAATCTTGTGGGTGGGGGTGTCTGTGAGGGGGGTGTCTGTGA
>JBGUIF010000181.1:0-4775 GCA_045112755.1 Anaerobutyricum sp. | reverse complement strand
ATCAATTTGTAATAGCAATCATCATTATGAGATTGACGCTATTTCGTATGCTGTATAGATGAAAATGATATTATTCAGCATACCCTAATTAGCCTGGCACCTGGGGATAAAAAGAAGAGGGGATCGCATTTTGATCTTGGAATGATTATTGCACTCTTGTATCAGACAGATCAGATTTCGCCCAGGAATCTTAGCGATTATGCATTTATTGGTGAACTGTCTCTTGATGGACGAATTCGCCCATGTACAGGAGTTCTGTCTATGGTGACAGAAGCAAGGAAATGCGGTGTGAAATCAGTCATAGTTCCTTATGGGAACAGATTGGAAGCGTCTGCGGTATCAGGTATTAACATATGTCCTGTAGAGTCCTTACCGGATACGATAAAGTTTCTGGAAGGGAGACTGGATTTGGATACACAGAATAAGAATATAGAAAAAGAAGATAAAGGTGGCAATGCTGTAAACACCTCGGAAATCAATATGGAAGGATATACCGCTACCGAAGCAAGCATGGATTTTACAGATGTGAAAGGACAGGATGAACTTATAGAGGCGATAATGCTGGGAGCAGCGGGCGGACATAACATTCTGATGCTCGGAGAACCGGGATGTGGTAAGACCATGATAGCTCAGAGGATACCAACTATCTTGCCAAGAATGTCAGAAAAGGAGTCTCTGGAAGTATCAAAGATACACAGCATATCAGGACTATTGGATCCTGTGGAAGGGCTGATGAAGATGAGACCATTCAGAGCACCACATCATAATGTGTCTCTAAATGCTTTGATAGGTGGTGGGAGTTATGCCCAGCTCGGGGAAGTATCGCTGGCACATAACGGAGTCCTGTTTCTTGATGAACTTGCTGAGTTTTCAAGAAGCACCCTGGATGCCCTGCGGCAACCCATGGAAGATAAGAAAGTGACCATTTCCAGAGTGAATGGTACAAACTCATACCCGGCAAACTTCATGTTCGTGGCTGCCATGAATCCGTGTCCGTGCGGATATTATCCATCGAAGAAGTGCAGGTGTACCGATTATGAGATCATACATTACAGGGGCAAGATATCAGGTCCCATATTGGAAAGAATTGACATTCAAAAGAGTGTTGCACATGTTGATTATTTTGAACTGAACGAAAAGAAGGGGGGATACACATCGGCTGAGCTGAGGGAGAAAGTAGAGAAAGCAAGGGCTATACAGCAGGACAGGTTTAAGAACGATGAGGGAGTCAGCTGTAATGCACAGATGACAACAACCATGATACAGAAATACTGCAAGCTGGATGATGAATGTAAAAGCATCTTAAAGAACTCAGCTGAGAAGTATGGATACAGTGCCAGAGTTATTCATAAGCTCCTAAGATTGGCAAGAACATCCGCAGATCTTGATGGAGCAAATGATATACGAAGAGAAGACATAGTAAGAGTTCTAAGCTGCAGAGATCTTGATGTTTCAAGCAGCCAGATGTACGCAATAGCATGAATATTGAAGATAGAGAAAACAAAATCAAATACATTATGTTGACGCAGATTAAGGGACTTGGACCTGTTAGCCAGAATGCCCTGCTTGATATATGTGGCAGCATAGACAACTGCTTTATGTGAGCAGTGAAGATTTACTATCGATGGATGATAAGAAGCTGGTGGGTACAAGGCGTATCAAAGCATTTGTTGCTCAAAGGGATGATGCAGAGCTTAGGAAGAAAGCGGAGAAGATACTATCAGAGGCTGAAGCCAAAGGAGTTGATATTGTAACAAGAGTCGACAGCTCTTTTCCCAAAAGATTCTCTGGAATAGCCGAGATGCCAATACTGCTATACTGTAAAGGGGAACTTATAATAAATGATTACAAAGAATCTGCCGGCATAATCGGAGCAAGGAGATGCACCCAGGAAGGTAAAATGGAGGCAATTGATAAAGCAACGAAGGCATCTGCAGATCATAAGGCAGTAATAAGTGGAATGGCAAAGGGCATAGACTCATATGCTCATACGGCAGCAATCAAGGCTGGAGCCTACACCATTGCCGTACTAGGAAATGGCCCGGATATATGTTATCCGAAAGAACATCAGGCTCTGTATGATAGTATTTCATCACATGGCTGCATTGTTTCAGAATACCCACCGGGAACTAAACCTAGGGAGTATATGTTTCCCAGGAGAAACAGGATTATTGCTGCGCTTTCAGATGATTTGTTTGTTATAGATGGAGGAAGAAATAGTGGAACGACATCAACGGTGGAGAAGTGGTATGTGTATAATGGAATAGGAATTGCAAAAGGAAAGTTCAAGGCTCCCGATGACCTTGATAAGTACAACGATGAGATTGCGGAGCTGTTTGGAGGTGAGTGATGAACCTGCTTTTGGATACACACATTACTATGGGCATTTACTGAAAACCCGATGATTACGGAAATAGCAAAGTATATAATTCTGGATGAAGCCAATGCAAATTCAACAATAAAACAATTGTGTATATTTATGAGTGATAGTAAAATTAACATACAAAGCGAACAGGAAAAGGAGGGCACACAAATGGACAACAAAGCGATGTACAAACTGTCATACGGATTATTCGTTCTTACAGCAAAAGTGGGCGACAAGGAAAACGGCTGTATTACCAACACCGCCATCCAGGTGGCCTCAGAACCTAATCAGATTTCTTTTGCAGTTAATAAGGCTAATTACACTCATGACATGGTTATGGGAACCAAGAAGTGCAACATATCTGTGATCAGTGAATCAGCAGATTTTGCTCTGTTCAAGCACTTCGGATTCCAATCCGGAAGGGATGTGGATAAGTTTAAAGACTTTACGGACTGTAAGTATGCAGAAAATGGCATACCTTATATTACCAAGGGAACAAATGCATATTTTTCCATTGATATTAAGCAGACTGTAGATCTTGGTTCACATACTCTTTTCATTGGAGAGCCGACAGCCATGGAGGTACTCGATGCTGCTGCATCCGCAACCTATAGTTATTATCAGGAGAATATTAAGCCAAAGCCTGAAGCTGTAGGCACAACAACTAAGGGCGAGACCATCTGGCGCTGCACCATCTGTGGCTATGAATATGTCGGCGAGGAGCTTCCTGATGATTTCATTTGCCCTGTATGCAAGCACCCTAAGGCTGACTTCGAGAAAATTACAAGATGATATGAATTGATGGGACGGGATTCCTTTCTTTAAACTAATACCCAGGTGATGGAAATCAACATGAGAGTTGACACATCCATTGCCTGGGTGTTTTCGTTCTGGTAGCCGGTAATGCCAACATCCCTGGAATGATCATGGAAGCAACCCTGGATGCGGTTAATCTTGCGTATGGATTTATGGAGTAAGATGTTTGTGAACCAGAGATGCCAATGTTATAATGAATATGATGCGTTTCGCCATAAATAATAAACAAAAGATTCAAGGAGGGACACAATATGTACGAGCAAGTCAAGCTAAGTTTTGAAATGGATGCATTGGAACCACACATTGATAAGCTGACCATGGAAACTCACTATGGTAAACATCATGCAACCTACACTAAGACCTTCAATGATCTGGCTGATAAGGCAGGTGTGGCTGATAAGTCTGCTGAAGAAGTGCTTGGAAACCTGGACAAGGTTGCCGACGAAGCTCTTCGCAAGGGCCTTCGCAATCATGGCGGTGGATATTATAATCATAACCTGTACTTCTCGACATTGTCTCCCACCGCAGCCAAGGCGCCTATTGGTAAGCTTGCTGATAAGATAAATGAGACTTTTGGAAGCCTTGCAGATGCAATTGATAAGCTTTCAACTGCAGCTGTTGGTCAGTTTGGATCAGGATGGTCATTCCTCTCAGCTGATAAGGATGGCAACCTCTTTATAACAGCATCCCCTAATCAGGACAATCCCATCAGTGAGGGAACAGGAAGAACTCCTATTCTTGCGCTTGATGTATGGGAGCACGCTTATTACCTTAAGTATAAGAATCTTCGCGGCGACTATGTAAAAGCTTTTTGGGAAGTTCTTGACTGGGTTAAGGTTTCAGAGCTTTATGAGAAGGGTGTTGGCTAAAGAATAGATTATATCAATGACGAATACTGGCCGGGATAGGAAAAACTATTCCGGCTAGTTTAATGTCTATGATTGCGCCGGGAATTTTGGTATAGTATTTTTGATAATCTTCAGGAGAAAATTCGATATGAATAGATTTGAATCCTTTGAAGCATCGGCGCGTTCCAGCTCGCTGGATATCATAAAAGGTGTCTGCATAATACTTGTTGTTTTGTGTCATACGGTGGAGTTCGACTCCTTGGTATATCCGATAGGCCAGATACTGGTAGGATTCTTCCTTAATGACTTTTTTATGGTATCAGGATGGCTGATATTTGATAAAAACATTACCGGAAAGAGCGAGATAAAAAAGGAATTGTCCGGAAGGCTAAAGAAACTGATCGTCCCGTACCTTGTTTACAGTCTCCTCACAATAGTCTGGCACATAATAATATGCGTTGGCTTTAATAATACAGTTGTGAGCGACATGTTTACAGGCTGGGAGCTCATTTATAGAGACTTGTTCTGCATGGTCTCAGGCATTGGCATTGGGACTCTTTGGTTTCTTCCTGTTTTGTTCGTCTGCTATGCTGTTCTGACAATAATTGCAGGAACCATCAACGCATGGCATATGCAAAAGTACAGATATATATACTTAATTAGAGTATGCTGAACAGTAGACAAAAACTCTCTCAAACACGCATGAATACTGGATTTTGGGATGATTTTGAGGCCAAAAATTGGTA
>JBGUIF010000180.1:0-18289 GCA_045112755.1 Anaerobutyricum sp. | reverse complement strand
ATTTTTCTCCTGTGGACAATATTAGCTGCATGGATTATTCCTGTTTAGTGCAATATTATCCTGCTTTTTCTTCAGCGAATTCTTATTTATTATACCTAAAAAAAAAGGCAAATTCAACGTATATGCACTGGATTTGCCCGCGATCAATCCATCACCAGACACCTTTCTTTTACAAGATTCCAGGGAATTCTGTTTAGTAAATTTTGTTTTACAAGGGAGAAAAAAATTTGTATAATAAGTTATTCGTGTTTTTTGATTTTAATCTGCAGCAGGAGGCTGAACATGGGAATTCTATTGGATTTATATCTGACTTTTGTAAAAATAGGCATGGTAAATTTCGGGGGAGGATATGCTATGCTTCCCCTTTTAGAGAGAGAACTTGTGGACGACCGGCATTGGACCAGCAGAGAGGAATTGCTTGATTATTTCGCCATAGGCCAATGCACGCCCGGCGTCATCGCCCTCAATGTCTCCACCTTTATCGGCTATAAAAAAAGGGGGATCATAGGAGGGATTACCGCCTCCATCGGCTTCCTCACCTGCCCCATTGTCATCATACTGCTCATTGCAGCTTTCCTGACAAATTTTGCCGACCTGCCCGTTGTCAAACATGCTTTTGCCGGGATCAGAGTCTGTGTCTGCGTTCTGATCCTCCAGGCAGTACTGCGGCTGTGGAAAAACTCCATTGTTGACAGAATTACTATGATTCTTTATATTCTGATCTTTTTGCTGGCCATTTCAGGAAAGTTTCTTCCTGTCTCTATTCCTCCTGCCATTCTTGTGATTCTTTCAGGAGTAGCCGGGGTAATTCTGGGAAAAGAGAAATAAGGGGGATAAAACGATGAATATGACATTGATCAATCTATGTTTCCAGTTTTTTAAGACAGGTTTGTTCTCCGTTGGGGGCGGCCTTGCCACGCTGCCCTTTCTCTATGAGATCTCTGACCGCTTCGGGTGGTTTTCCCACGCCGATATCGCCGATATGATTGCCATCTCGGAATCCACTCCCGGCGCCATTGGAATCAATATGTCCACCTATGCAGGTTATCTGACTGCCGGTATCCCCGGTGGAATCCTGGCAACGATTTCTCTGGGGGCACCATCGGTAATCATTATCCTGATCGTTGCGAATTTCCTGGATAAATTCAAGGAGAATCCCAAAGTAAAAAATGCTTTCTATGGTCTTCGTCCTGCATCCATTGCCATGATTACTGCAGCGGGAATCAATGTTGCTTTGATTGCTCTTTTTAATGTGGATGCCTTCAAAGCAAGCGGTAATATCCTTTCTCTCTTTCAGTGGAAGGCTCTGATTATGGCAGTATTACTGTATTTTGCCATGAAGAAGTCCAGACTTCACCCCATTGCCTTTATCGTGATATCGGCTTTGGCCGGAATCCTCTTTCAGTTCTAGAATCCATTCCAAAGCAAAAAAACCTCCCATCGCTGATCCGGTTCACATAGACCGGTCTGCTTTGGGAGGTTTTTTTTAATTAATAATCCATAAATCTGCCAGTGACAGGGCAAATATATCTACTGGAGGCAGCCGAAGTTTATCATAGCCTCTTTCAAAGTCTTTTTATGAGCATCTGTCATTTCTGTCAGGGGCAGTCTGGGAGCACCCACATTGAAGCCCTGCATATTCAAAGCCGCTTTTGCCGGGATGGGATTCACCTCGATAAATAGCTGTTCAACAAGGGGAAGAGCCCTCAACTGAAGTTTCTTCGCTTCTTCATAGTTCCCTTCCAGGCAGAGCATTACCATATCATGAGTCTCTCTGGGCGCAACATTTGCCAGGACAGAGATAACACCGATTCCTCCGAGGGAGCATACCGGCACGATCTGATCATCGTTCCCTGAATAGATATCCAGACTGCCGTCGGTGAGTGATGCAAGTTTCGCCACCTGGCTGATACTGCCGCTGGCCTCTTTGATGGCCACGATATTCTCCTGATCTTTGGCCAGTCTGGCCATAGTCTCCGGTTGTATATTGGTTCCTGTTCTGGAAGGAACATTATAAACGATACAGGGCAGTCCTGTAGCCGAGGCGATGGTCCGATAGTGGGTGTAAAGGCCATCCTGTGTCGCCTTATTATAATAAGGAGTCACGAGAAGGAGGCCGTCTGCCCCTATTTTCTCCGATTCTTCAGACATCATTACGGCATGGGCTGTGTTGTTGGATCCTGTCCCGGCGATAACCGGAATCCTGCCTCGCGTCCTCTCCACGGCAAAACGGATTGCATCCAAATGCTCCGGATCATCCAGAGTAGGAGCCTCACCGGATGTTCCACAGACGATCAAGGCGTCTGTTCCTCCTTCGATCTGAGCTTCAATCATCCTCTCCATGGAATCATAATTAATCTCACCGTTCTCTTTCATAGGCGTTATCAAAGCCACACCTGACCCTCTAAAAATAGACATAGGCACCTCCAAAATTCACATTAATTATCCTATATAAGATATCATATTTCCAAGGACATATCTATCCATATTTCATTGAATCCATCTATGACAATCCTTTTGTTTCAGCAGATTAGGATGGAAGCTCATAGAGTCTGAAAATCTCCATGTCCGTCAAACACACGAATCTCACAATTATGGGCTTTCGGTCTCCAGTAAATACCATTCTTTTTGTCCATCATATAACCACACAGAGCTCTGATAATACCGCCATGACAGGAAATGAGAACATTGTCATAATCTTTCTGCTCGATCTCTTTTAGAAAAGAAGAACTTCTCTCCACCATCGACTCCACTGTTTCCACTGTCTTAGGTGCCGGGAAAATCTCCGGGCAAGCCCAGTAGAGTGTCATGGCAGGTCCCAATAGATAGTATTTTCTCTTTTCGTATTTGCCGAAATCCGTCTCAATCAGGCGCTCATCGATGATCACATCAGACGGTTTCACTCCTCCTATGAAGGCCCCGGTCTTAATCGCCCGGTCAAGCGGACTGGCATAGACTGCATCAAAATGAACGTCCCCGATCTTTTTTCTCGCTTCCTTAGCCTGCATGATGCCGGTTTTATTTAATGGCTCGTCTGTCCTCCCCTGCATAAGGCGCTGCTTATTAAGCCGGGTCTGTCCATGTCTGGTAATCCAAATCTTCATACTTATAATCCCTTTTCTGTAATCCCTTTTCTATAATCTCTACTCTATATACTCTACTCTATAAGTTCAACTCTATAAGTTCTACTTTATAAGATCTACTCTACAAGCTCTACTCTATAAGCTCTACTTTATATACACTACTCTATCATCCTTTTACCACGAGGAGTCTCCCAGCTATCTCTCTGAATCTGGATATTCTGAGTCTACTATAACCTATATCAATTCCATTGTCAAAATAGCCGCAGCTGTTATAAAAGAAGGGCGTATAGCGCAAAAAATCCGGGAGAATCACTCTCCCGGATCTGAAGAACTATTCAATACAGAGCAAAGCTAAATAATGCAGTCTGCCTATTTATTCATCTGAGCAGCAACCTCTGCTGCAAAGTCTTCCTGCTTCTTCTCGATTCCTTCGCCTGTCTCCATACGAACAAATCCTTTGACAGCAATCTTAGCACCCTCTGCTTTGGCTACTTCTGCGATATACTTGGATACGGACTGCTTTCCGTCCTCAGCCTTAACATAAACCTGATCCATCAGGCAGATCTCTTTGAGCTCTTTGTTCAGACGGCCTTTCACCATACCGTTGATAATCTTGTCGTTAGCGCCCGGCTTCTCGTTGCGGGCTGCTGCAGCAAGAATCTCTTCCTCTTTTTTGAGATAATCCTGATCAACCTCAGAGCGGTCTGTGTACTTCGGCTTCATAGCTGCAACCTGCATACAGATATTCTTGGCCATCTCTTTTACAGCATCATTGACAACATCGGACTCAACGTCGAGAAGAACGCCAATCTTTCCGCCCATATGTGTGTAATCAGCTACAAAACCGGCATCTTCCTTCACCTGTGTGAAGCGGCGGATGTTCATATTCTCACCGATTACAGCGATCTGTGCTGCCAGAGCTTCCTTCACTGTCTTGGTCTCATCGAACTTCCATGTCTCGGCAAGAAAAGCGTCAACATCAGCTGCAGATGTCTCGAGAGCCTGATCAGCAACCTGAGCAACATAAGCCTGGAACTTCTCATTCTTTGCCACGAAGTCTGTCTCGGCATTAACCTCAACAGCAACAGCCTTCTTGCAGTCGTCAGAAACAAGTACCTTGACGATACCTTCTGCTGCGATTCTTCCTGCCTTCTTCTCAGCAGTTGCGAGTCCCTTCTCTCTTAAGAACTCAATCGCTTTATCAAAATCACCGTCGGAAGCTGTAAGAGCCTTCTTACAATCCATCATACCGGCGCCTGTCATCTCACGTAACTCTTTTACCTGTTTTGCTGTAATAGCCATGATTTAATTCCTCCTGAATTTTAATTCTCATCTATCTTGACACATGGGCCCGACAGGGCCTGCTGTGCTGTCCATGAATCTCTTTTCTCAAAAAATGCCTCGGCCTGCCGATGCAGGCTGAGGCATTACTTACTTCAGATTAAGCTTAAGCTTCTTCTTCCACTTCTTCCTCGGAAACTTCTGCATCAACGCCCTGGTTTCCTTCGATTACAGCATCTGCCATCTTGGAAACGATGAGCTTAACGGCACGGATTGCGTCGTCATTGCCAGGAATCACGTAATCTAACTCTTCCGGATCACAGTTGGTATCACAGATACCGATCAGCGGGATGCCAAGAGTGTGTGCTTCCTGAACACAGATTCTCTCCTTGCGGGGATCTACTACGAAGATCATATCCGGAACATCTTCCATTTCCTTGATTCCGCCAAGGTTCTTCTGCAGCTTCTCCTGCTGCTTCTTAAGCTTGATGACTTCCTTCTTGGGAAGAAGCTCAAAAGTTCCGTCCTCTTCCATAGCCTCAATCTTCTTTAACTGGGCGATACGGCTCTGGATTGTCTTGAAGTTTGTGATCATACCACCCAACCATCTCTGGTTAACGTAGTACATACCGCATCTCTCTGCCTCGTTCCTGATGGAGTCCTGGGCCTGCTTCTTAGTTCCTACAAAAAGAATCTTGCCGCCGTTGGCCACACAGTCCTTGATCGCATCATAGGCCTCATCCACCTTGCCTACAGACTTCTGAAGGTCAATGATGTAGATGCCGTTGCGCTCTGTGTAGATGTAGGGAGCCATCTTGGGGTTCCATCTTCTGGTCTGATGTCCGAAATGAACACCGGCTTCGAGTAACTGTTTCATGGAAATAACGCTCATGTCTCTTTCTCCTTTTCGTTTTTTCTTCCGCAGTGTTCACATTCCTCAGCCACCCGGACTCTTTCCGGGCACTGGACCGACAGAATCCCACTGCGTGATTAATAAATCAATACATAACGAACGTAGTATAACACAGTTTAAAATGCCTTGCAAGCAAATTCTTTTACAGTATTCAGAGTGACTTATAATAAGTCTCCAGCTGTTTCGCCATTTTCTTCCTTCTCTGGTCAAAGAAGAGTTCCACGCTCTTTTTATCCACAGTAAAGATAGCGTCAGTGAGCCCATGTTCCTTGAGGCTTGTCCTGATCAGCTCTTTGCCCACTGCTTCCTCGAGGGCTTCCCGATAGTCAGCAGGCGCCTGTCTTTTGACTACAGCCTTCACATTCTTTGAAATGTAGGTGATATTTGCAACCTGACCATAGATTTCTCTTGAGCTGAATCCACATTTACTTAAGAACCCTTTGGAAAGAATCTGATAGGACTCTGCCTTGTCAGCATAAAGACTGCTGATGGTTTCCTCACTGCTGTAAAGTCCGTGGACACCCCGGGCACAGAGAGAGGCTATATAAGCCAGGAATGGAGCCGTACGCACTGTGGTGGAGAGGAACCTGGCAGGCAGAATTTCCGCGTAGAATTCTCCATCCATCCTGGTGGTTTCCAGATTTCTCAAATAGGTCTCAAAGCCTTGTTCTCTGATGGCTGCAGCATCCCGCATCACCACACTGTCCGGAGACCCCTGATAATGACCGGTAATAAGAACCATAGTCATCCACTTTCCAATCAGAGACGCCTTCTTCTTCGCATCCAGACCTTCAAAAGACATCATAAGATACATGGCATAACAGTAATTGAGTACAGACTGGGAGTAAAGCAGCCGGTCACAGCAGTAACCTGCAGAAATCAAGGCTTTCTGGAAACCTTTAAAATACTCTTCACTGACAAAGGCTTTAACACCCTCGCCCAGCTTGCTGAAGGAATCCTTGACCAGTTTTTTGGAGACTTCCCCTCTCTTCCCTGTCCTTCCTGAAAGCAGCGCCACCAGGTCACCCGCCTTGCTTCTTCCAAAGCTGGCAATGCTTACCACCTTGAGAACATCTGCGTAGGAAGGGACATATAAATAGTCTTCTGCGCCGGACAGCCAGCTGAGCTTACGGCCGTAATCAGAGTTCATATACTCTTTCTCATTGGCTGCAATAATCTTGTAGAAAGAGGGCTCCTTCAGAAGATGGCAGAAATAGTCAATGGTATTGCGAATATAATCTCCATTGTATTGCTCATTCACAGAGATTTTCGACATGACAAAGTCTTCCTGGTTCAAAGGCTTGCCCTGCAGGTTGATTCGAATAAATATTTCGGAGACCACATCGATATCCAGAAGGAAAGATAGTTCAATAACCCCCACCTGATGCTTGGTGATATCCCTGAGGGTGTCGATGGATGCCTCCAGTCTGGAGAAATCTTTTCCAGGATTGGCCTTCTTATAATCATTTTCAAATTTCCGGTAAGAGAAATCTCTCCGGAAAAGCACAGATATGTCTGAAATCCAAAGAGGGTCTTTCTCTATGGATTCGTCACAGATAACAAAGTTTTCCTGATCCTCTTCTGCCAGAGGATTAAAGGCGATACGAATCCTCCGGGAACGATAGTGGTCATCAAGTACATCCCTGCCCAGCAGTGCAGCCATAAGAGCTGTCACTCTCTGTTGTCCGTCGATCAGTATCTTCTTTGTCCCGCCCTTTCCAAAGCCGCGAACTCTGACCTGAGAATTCTGCCAGACGATAAGATAGCCGATGGGATATCCCTGGTACAGGGAATCGATCAGATCCTTCACCTCTTTAGGCTTCCAGACAAAGGGTCTCTGAATCTCCGGTATGGCAATTTGAGCACTTTCCACAAAGCCCAGAATCGTATTCACGGAATACTGAGTTATCTTATAGTTATCCATTTTTCCCCTCCATGTTCAATCGAAATCACCTTTATTATACAATATTCTCAAAACAGCATTTGCAATATTAAGGATAAGCTGTATTACTTTTTCAGCTCATTCAGTTCGTCAAACACCACATCATTGAGCACCTTAATATAGGTCCCCTTCATGCCCGATGAGCGGGATTCAATCACACCGGCACTCTCAAATTTTCTGAGGGCATTGACGATCACAGACCTTGTGATACCGACCTTGTCAGCGATTTTACTCGCCACCAGGATTCCCTCGGAGCCGCCCAGCTCATCAAAGATATGCTGGATCGCTTCCAGCTCGGAGAAAGACAAGGTGGATATGGCGGATTTCACAATGGCAATCTTCCGGTTTTCCTCCGCATTCTCCTCGTTGACCGACCGCATCATCTCAAGGCCTACCACCGTGGTTCCATACTCGACGAGAATGATATCATCAATCTCATATTGTTTTTCTTTCCGGTACAGGAAAATTGTCCCCAATCTCTCCCCGGCGATATCAATGGGTGTGATGATCGCCTGACACTGGTCCATATTCTCAAAGTCAAAACCCAGCGTCTCCAGATTAACATTTTCTTTGGTGGAAAGAACGCCAAGAAGTCTTTCGTTCAACATACTGTCGATATAAGAACCAACCTCATTGGTGATCAGCTGGTCGATGGTCTTTGTCCCCTCACGGTTCTTTATGCCCAGAAGCTTACCCTTGCGGCTGATTACCAGCGCATTGGATTCGAGAATATCACTGAGCACCTCACATATATCATTGAATACCACTTTGTGAGAATTATTGTTGTGTAAAAGTTTATTAATCTTTCTTGTCTTATCAAGCAACTGTACGCTCATACATACCTCCGCTAAGTTTCTATTGATGCATCCGGCTGTTATAAAATGCTGAAAATCTTCAGTAGAAAGCCAGAAATTAACAGACAATTATTTCTTAATTATTAATTTTATCATATTTGCTCCAGGTTCACAACTGACCTTGCAAAAGTTTTTCTTTTTTTCTCAATAAAATCTGTAATATAGACAATTTAAAAAATAACAAAGAAAAACTCCTGAATCCATCAAACTTTTCCCGGCAGTAACAATGTGGAAGCTGCTGCCCGTAATAGTCTGATCATAATCCAGGAGTTCCGCCTGTTTTCACTGATAAATATTATTCTTCCGGATTCTGCATGACATATCCGCATTCCGGATTGCTGCAGACCAGTTTCTTTCCCTTTTCAACCATGTAGGAACCGCATTGACTGCAGGGGATCTCTGAAGGCTTCTGCCAGCTCATGAAATCACACTCCGGAAAACCAATACAGCCATAGTATTTTCTTCCCTTTTTTGTCTTTTTCAGAACGATATCCTTGCCGCAGTTGGGACAATGGACGCCAATCTTCTCAAAGTAAGGCATGGTATGACGGCATTCAGGAAAGCCAGGGCAGGCCAGGAACTTGCCGTGGGGTCCATATTTTATCACCATGTTCCTGCCGCACTGTTCACAGATCTCATCAGAAATCTCATCCTCGATCTTAATCTCTGCCAGTTCTTTTTCAGCAGAGGCAACAGCTTCTTCCATGTCAGGATAGAAGTTCTCCACGATTGTTTTCCAACGAACCTTACCATCTTCCACGCCATCCAGCAGAGACTCCATATTGGCAGTAAAATTCACATCCACAATAGTGGGAAATCCTTCTACAAGCATCTCGTTGACAGCCTCACCCAGCTCAGTGATATAGAGATTCTTCTTCTCTTTCACAATATATCTTCTTGCCAGGAGGGTTGAGATGGTCGGGGCATAAGTACTGGGTCTTCCAATCCCCAGTTCCTCGAGAGTTCTCACCAGGGAAGCCTCCGTATAATGGGCCGGCGGCTGGGTAAAATGCTGCTCAGGATGAAAACCTGTGGAGTGGAGTTCCGTGTTTTCGTCTATCTTTCTGAGCAAAGGACTCAGGGTTGACTTTTCACTGCCATCCGAGTATACGGTCAAAAATCCGTCAAACTTGATTCTGCTGCCGGAAGCCTTAAAAGTATACTCTCCAGCCCGGATCTTGATGGTCTTGATCTCGTATACCGCCTCTTTCATCCTGCTGGCCAGGAACCGGGTCCAGATCAGCTGATAAAGTCTGTAGAGATCTCTCGGAAGCTGAGATTTCAGACTCTCCGGATCAAGTTTGCTGTCCGTAGGTCTGATGGCCTCATGGGCATCCTGAATCCTTCCACTTCCGTTTTTCTTAACGGGAGCTGATCCCCCCACAAATTCCTCACCGTAATTCTGGCGGATATACTCCTTGCAATTGGCATCCGCCGCCTCAGAGATTCTGGTGGAATCTGTACGAAGGTAAGATATGAGACCTACATTACCTCTTCTCTTCAGGTTCACTCCCTCATAGAGTTCCTGGGCCAGCCGCATGGTCTTCTGAGGAGCCATGTTCAGCCGGCGGGACGCCTCCTGCTGAAGCGTACTTGTGGTAAAGGGCAGCGGAGGTTTCTTTCTTCTTTCACTGGTCTTGACGGAGGAGATCCAAAACCTCTCGTTCTCCAGCGCTTTTATAATCTTTTCGACCTGCTCTTTATTTTGAAGATGAATCTTCCCCTGAGCATCCTGGACCAGCTCAGCCTCCAGCGGTTTTTTCCCGAGTCCGGTATCAAGATCCACTGTCAAAGTCCAGTATTCTTCCGGAATGAAAGCGTTCACCTGGTCTTCTCTGTCCTTGATCAGGTGGAGGGCAACAGACTGAACTCTTCCGGCGGACAAACCTCTTTTGATCTTCTTCCACAGAATCGGACTGATTTTATAACCCACGATTCTGTCTAATACCCGCCGGGCCTGCTGGGCATCCACCAGGTCCATATTGATTTCTCTTGACTTCTTTATGGAATTCCTGACTGCTTCTTTAGTGATCTCATTGAAAGTAATTCGGGAGCATTTTTTGTCCTGAAGCTTCAATGCATTGTAAAGATGCCAGGATATGGCCTCGCCCTCCCGGTCCGGGTCAGTGGCAAGAAATACCTTATCGGCCTTCTTCACTTCCTTCCGTAGCTGGGCAAGAATCTCTCCTTTTCCCCGAATGGTTATATATTTCGGCTCAAAGTCATGATCGACATCAATCCCCATGGTACTCTTGGGCAGATCTCTTACGTGTCCGTTAGAAGCGATTACCTTGTAAGACTTTCCAAGATATTTCTGTATGGTTTTGGCTTTGGCCGGTGATTCCACAATAACCAGATTTGATGGCATTATTATATACACTCCTAATTCATAAATGTAAAAGTTAGAATAAAAAGGCAATAAAATGACTCATGATTCAAAACTTTTTCAATCATACAACAATTTTATTGGGCACGCAAGCATAAATTTTGACAAATTAACTATCAATTATAAAGGCTTTCTTTGTTTTTTCTTTTTAAGAACTCTTCTGTACAGACAAATTAACCCATATTTCAGAATATCGGTTTCATGAATCTCTAAGTCAAAATCTATTTTTTAAAAAAATATTTTTATCGGGCTGACAGAGAAAGCCTTGAAGCTCGAGTTCAATCAAAACATGCCTGAGCTGTCTTTCTTCCATAGGGCACTTTTCTAAAAGTTGGTCATAGGAAACCGGAATATCCTCCTTAAGGAATTTCAAAACCATGTCTTCCTCCTCCTTCAGGGGCTTGATAAAAGTAGAAGGCTGAGCGGGCGAATAGACATGGTCCAACAGATTCATATCGTCGAGAATGTCTTCTGCGCGGTTCACCATAATGGCTCCCTGGGCGATGAGGCTGTTGGTTCCGATACTGCAGGCATCCGTCACCCGGCCCGGCAGGGCATAGATCGCTTTTCCCTGGTTAAGTCCAAGGTCGGCTGTAATCAGACTTCCGCTGTGCCTGCCGGCCTGCACCACAAAAATACCGTCAGCCAGTCCGCTGATCAGTCGGTTTCTCATGGGAAACAAGCCTCTGTGATTGGGTATACCAACATTGTACTCCGAGAGTACGCCGCCTTTCTCGTACATCTCCCGGTAAAGATTAAAGTTCTCCTGGGGGTACATGGTGTCAATTCCGCCTCCCAGTATCCCCAGCGTGTATCCCTTGCCCTCAAGGGCTCCCCTGTGACCGGCACTGTCTATCCCAGCCGCCAGACCACTGATAATCTGCACACCTCTGCGGGCCAGATCTCTGGAAATGGCATAGGCCTGTCTGAGACCATACACTGTGGCCTTCCTGGATCCCACCACAGCCAGTACAGGTTTTGTAAAATCAGGCAGACGTCCTATAAGATATAGCCCCAGCGGCGGATCATAAATATGTCTGAGTCTGTCCGGATAATCCGGAGAATCCCAGGAGATAAATCTGACTCCCCTTTTTTCCAGGGTCATAAGTTCTCTTTGACACCTTTGAAGATCTCTAGAAGCAATCAGAGAGTGACATTTTCCTGCACTGAGCACCTTGGAAAGCTCCCCCTCTTCCTTCTCAAAGATCTTTCTTGGCCCGCCAAAGAGCTGCAGCAGTCTTCGACAGGAGCCAATCCCGATGGAAGGGATATTGAGAAACCAGTACCAATAGACATCCTCCTCCTGCTGCGCGAAATACGAATCTTCCGGCTTTTCATCAATGATATAATCACCCATATCTTTCTCCTCCCCAAATACTGCTGCAGCTGCCTCTGCCCATCTTATTATCTTCTATCGCTATCTTATATTTACACCATCCGGTATTTTTTGATTATGGTTCCCAGATATTCTTTGGAACAACTGGATTTACAATAATTTCTCTGAAATGCACAGCCTCTTCCAGATGTTCCAGCAGAATCCTCTCTGACCCCTCCAGATCCGCGATGGTTCTTCCCACCTTTAACAGCCGATAGTATGACCTGCCGGAAAGGTGAAAACGATCGAATACTTTTTCCAGAAAGCGATAGGAGGCTTTATCGATCTTACAGAAAGTCTGAATCTGCTGCCGGTTCATCCTTCCATTGGGCACCATATTTTCTTCGGCAAAACGGGCTTTCTGGCATTCCCAGGCTCTTTTAACCCGCTGACGAATCTGCTCTGAGGACTCCTCTTTTTGATCCCTGGACAGAACCTGAAAAGGAACCTCCTCACAACGGACAAAAAGATCTATACGATCCAGAATGGGTCCACTCAGCCGGTTATGGTAGCGAAGGATCTGCCGGTTGCTGCAGCGACAGCGGTTTCTGTCTGGATAGAAGCCGCAGGGACAAGGATTGGCCGCCGCAACCAGGAGAAAATCCGCAGGAAAGTAGAGGGATCTTTCTTTTCTCACAATATCGATATAGTGAGATTCCAATGGAAGGCGAAATCTCTCAATCATTTCCCGGCCGAACTCCGGCAGTTCATCCAGAAACAAAACCCCATGGTGGGCCAGGGAAATCTCCCCGGGCTTTGGGATGATCCCTCCCCCAAACAGTCCTGCGGGAGTCGCAGCACTGGAAACAGCCCGAAATGGCCTCTGATCAATGAGTCTGAACCCCTTTTTCATTAATCCTTTTACGCTGTAGATCATGGTGGTCTCTATACATTCCTCCCTGCTCATCTCAGGCATAATCCCTGGTATACAGGATGCCAGCATGGTTTTACCAACTCCGGGAGGGCCGTCCAGCATCAAATTATGGAAGCCGGCAGCAGCAATTTCCATAGCTCTCTTGGCATCTTTCTGACCACGGACATCGGCAAAATCCATATCTGTATTCCCAAGTTCTTCAAAACAGCCCTCTCTTTTTGCCGGAGGCTCCTTCATCATCACGCTGCAGTGGTCTTTCAGGGGAAGCTGCTGAAAAGACTCTTCTCCCCTGATCCCGGCGATGATCTCAGCATTATCGTCAATCATCGGGACTCCACTCAGGTAATTCCTCACCTCCCAAAGATTATTCACCCCAATAATGGCGATGCCATCCAGGAGAGAAGCTTCATAATAATTATCCTCAGGGACCATACAAGTATCATAACCCTGCCGGATACATTCCCTGATGATGGGAAGGACTCCTTCCACAGGACAGAGGCTGCCGTCCAGAGCCAGTTCGCCAAGAAATATCACTCCCCGGGTATTTTCCTCTCTCACCAGCCCCGCAGCCTGCATCAAAGATACTGCGATTGCCAGATCAAAACATGTTCCGGTCTTTCTGATATCAGCCGGAGCCAGATTCACAGAAATTCTTTTTGGAGGCAGATGAAAACCGACATTTTTTATAGCGGTTCTGACCCTTTCTTTTGCCTCCTTCACTTCATTGGACAGATACCCTACCATATAAAACACCGGCAGACCATCTGAAATATCTGTCTGAATTTTCACAAGAAATCCTTCAATCCCCAGAATCATTCCACTCATCACTTCAGCTACCATGTCTTCCTCCATCTTTTTTTATTGTTATTCTTATCATCAATACACTATCATATTATGGTTGTTTTTCCATATATTTACTATTTGTACTATCTTAAGATATAACACAGATTTTGGAAAACATCAAATAGATTTTCCATTATTTTACATTTTAATCCCCAAAAAAATCTGCGGAAAGTCCATGCCCTTGGTTCAGACAGGTCATTCCGCAGATCATTCGCGAGGTCTATTCTGTTATTTTGACTGGATCAGGGGTTCTGGTTCCCTGTCTCGTCCGATGAATCAAAAACCTTTTTCAGCTCATTCATGAAAGTCTCCACATCCTTGAACTCTCGATAAACCGAGGCAAAACGGACATAGGCCACCTGCTCTAAGGACCTGAGATGATCCATCACAATCTCGCCAATCTTACTGCTCTCAATCTCCTTATATTCAAGATTATAGAGTTCATTTTCTATATGGTTTACTGTGTCTTCAATCTGATCTACAGACACAGGACGCTTATGACAGGCCCTCATGATTCCGGATAAAATCTTCGACCGGTCATAGGCTTCACGAGTGAGATCTTTTTTGATTACTGTCAGTGGCAGAATCTCCACTCTTTCATAGGTAGTAAAGCGTTTGCCGCATTCATCACAGAGTCTCCTTCTGCGAATCGAAGAATTCTCATCGGCAGGTCTTGAATCAATGACACGGGTATTGTCAAGACCGCAAAAAGGACATTTCATCAGCACCCCTCCAACATTTTATGCATATTTGATGATGATCCCGGACGGACACTTAGCCGCACAGGCGCCGCAGCCGACACATTTCTCATAATCAATTTTCGCTATATTATTCTCAACATGTATCGCGTCAAACTTGCAGACTCTGCTGCACATCTTACAGCCGATGCAGCCTGTGGAGCATACTTCCTTGACAGGTTTTCCGAATTCTTTGGAAGAACACTGTACCTTGTACTTCTGCTGATAAGGCACAAGCTCAATCAACTTTTTCGGACAGGTATCAACGCACTTTCCACAGGCAACACATTTCTCCTCATCAACCTGTGCGATACCATTGTAAACATGAATGGCGTCAAAATCACAGACTTTCACACAGCTGCCAAAACCGGTGCACCCGAAAGCACAGGCTTTTGGGCCGCCGCCGGGAACACTCATGGCAGCCACACAGTCCTCGATGCCCGTATACTCATATTTAGATTTTGCCAGTTCACAGGTTCCGGCACATTTGACAAAGGCCACCTTCTTAGTGCCAGTCTCTGCCTCAACCCCCATGATGGCGGCAATCTGGTCAGCCACTTTGGCGCCGCCCACCGGGCAGGCATTTACCGGAGCTTCTCCGCAGGCAATCGCTTTCGCTAAAGCATCACAGCCGGCAAATCCACATCCACCGCAGTTATTGCCCGGCAGACAATCTCTCACGGCGATCTCCTTCTCATCGATCGGTACCTTGAATTTTTCGGAAGCAACTCCAAGAAGAACGGAAATGACCAGTCCCGTTCCACCGACAACTGCTGCCGCAAGGACAATTCCTATTGTACTCATATTCCATTCCTCCTGTTAAATAATACCCGAAAAACCGAAGAAGGCGATGGACATAAGTCCTGCTGTCACCATTACGATCGGCATACCCTGCCATGACTCGGGAATATCATTATATTCAATCTTTTCCCGAATACCTGCAAGGATAATGATTGCGATTGTGAATCCTACAGAGATTCCAAAACCGTATACCACAGATTCAAGAATATTGTATTCATACTGCACGGCGTTGAGGGCTACACCCAGCACGGCACAGTTTGTTGTAATCAGGGGAAGATATACGCCCAGTGATTCGTAGAGAGATGGTATGGATTTCTTCAGGAACATCTCCACAAACTGTACCAGCGCCGCTATGATCAGAATAAACACGATGGTCTGCAGATAAGTAAGCTGCAGGGGAACAAGAATAAACTTGTTGATCAATGCGGTGACAAAGGCAGCAATCGTAATGACAAAGATTACGGCCGCACCCATTCCGGCGGATGTGTCGATCTTCTTGGATACGCCCAGGAAGGGACACAGGCCCAGGAACTGGCTCAGGACAACGTTATTGACAATTGCAGAGCCTATGACAATCAAAATTAATTCCTTAATCATACTCTATTTACCCGCCTGTTTGTCAGCTGTCTCATCTGCCTTTTTCTCAGAATCTGACTCAGTTTCAGTTTGAACAATTTCTTTATCAGCAGGTTTTTCTGCCGCTTTAACGGCTTCCTTAGCTGCAGGTTTCTCTGCCGCTTCGGCTGCTTCCTTAGCTGCAGGTTTCTCTGCCGCTTTGGCTGCTGTCTTAGCTGCTGGCTTCTTCTCAGAGCCCTCCAGTTTAGCCGCTGCCGCCTCGGCTTTGGCTGCAGCCGCTTCTGCTCTCTTAGCTGCTTCCTCTGCCCGCTTCACTGCGGCCTCTATCCTCTCTTCTGCTGTAAGTTCCTTAGTCTGCTCAGTCTTTTCCGCAGCAGTGTCATTCTTCTTTTCATCAACACTCATATCAAAGAAACTTCTGCTGGCACAGCTCATATTACCGCACTTCGAGCAGTCCCCACAGCCGATGGGCAGGTCTTTTCGCTCCTCCACCGGCTTACGGTTATTCAGCTTGTTGCGGACCGCCACAAGGCAGGCCAGTACCAGGAAGGCTCCGGGTGCCAGAATAAAGATGGTTGCCGGGGTATAAATGTCTTCCGGAAGGATGGTTACGCCAAACATACATCCGGTTCCCAGAAGCTCACGGAAAGCACCCAGGATCGTCAGAGCCAGGGTGAATCCAAGGCCCATACCCAGTCCGTCAAAGAAAGAGGACACCGGGCCGTTCTTGCTGGCATAGGACTCAGCACGTCCCAGGATAATACAGTTAACGACAATCAGAGGAATATAGACGCCCAGAGCCTTATTCAGGGTTGGTACATAAGCCTCCATCAGGAACTGAACGATGGTAACCAAAGAGGCAATTACAACAATATAGGCAGGAATCCTGACTCTGTCCGGAATAAAGTTCCGGAGCATGGAAATCAGCAGATTCGAGAACATCAGTACCGCTGTGGTCGTCATGCCCATACCAAAACCATTGATGGCTGAAGTGGTGACGGCAAGCGTCGGACACATACCAAGAATCAGGACCAGAGTCGGATTCTCTTTTAAAATACCATTATATAATCTTTCAACAGGGCTGTTTTGTTTCATCTTAGTTACCTCCTTCTATCGTATGGAAATAAGCAAGACAGTTGTTCATCAGACCTGTAACTGCTTTACTTGTGATGGTGGCACCGGATATGGCATCAATCTTACTGTCATCATCAGCACCACTGCCATCCTTCACCACGGAGAATGTCTCCACCTTCTTATTCTCGAACTGAGACTCCCAGGTGTCAGTGTTGGCGTTCATACCAAGACCCGCAGTCTCACCAATGGCAAGCACGGAGTAGCCGGTCACTGTGCCGTCGGTTTTGATACCTACTGTAAGCTGGATATCTCCGCCGTATCCTTTGTGAGTAGTGGCGTCAAAGATGTAACCTAAATTATTGCCGGCTTCATCTTTTGCCACGACGACAGCGTTGATCTCGTCACCGGCATGATCATCCACCGTATTGGTGGTATTCTCAGAGATTACTTTAGAGGCTGCTTCAGGAGAAAAACCTTCCAGATCCTCAAAACTCTTTGCATCAGGAAAGACCTTTTTGTAGGCTTCCATCTGGGTTTTTTCCTGCTGAATCCTGATGGGCTCTTTGGTCACTTCATAGATGATGCCCAGAAGGACACCGGCTGCCAGAGTAATCACAATCAGCTTCAGACAATCTTTAATCAGTGCATTCATTATTTCTTGCCTCCTTTCCCGAAAGCGACCGGAATCGTGTATCTCTCGATCAGAGGAACAAGCAGGTTACTGAAGATGATCGCGTAGGAAACACCTTCGGAGGAACCACCAAAAATTCGGAAAAGTCCTGTAAGGATTCCGAGGATAATTCCAAAAATGATCTGCCCTTTAGGGGTGATGGGTGATGTAACATAGTCTGTGGCCATAAAGAAGGCTCCCAGCATAAGGCCGCCGCCGAACATATGGGCAGCCAGATACTGAATGTCAATCCCATGATCTCCAAAAAGAACAACAAACAGTGCCAGTGTGCAGATATAGCAGACCGGAATCCGCCAGCTGATGATCCTGCGGGCAATGAGGTAGAGACCGCCTAGAATCAGCAGCAAAGCTGATGTCTCACCGATGGTACCTGCAGTATTACCGAAAAACATAGCACGGATATTTACTGCCTCTCCTGCCTTCAGAGCTGCCAGAGGTGTCGCCCCTGTGGTCGCATCAAAGCTTCCTCCGAATCCCTTGTAGGAAAAGTTGGTCATAAGTCCCGCATAGGATATCAACAGGAAACATCTGGCGCCGAGGGCCGGATTCATAAAGTTCTGTCCCAGACCGCCAAAGATCTGTTTCACCACAATAATCGCAAAAATACCGCCGATCACCGGAATAAAAAAAGGTACTTCCGGAGGCAGATTCATGGCCAGGAGAAGGCCAGTCAGGGCTGCGGAACAGTCCATGATTGTAATCTTCTTATGCATAAAATGCTGCCAGGCATACTCTGCGATAATGCAGGCAGCCACACACAGAATTGTATTTACAATGGCTTTCCAGCCGAAATTCCACCATCCGAGAAAAGTGGCAGGAAGCAGGGCAATGATCACATCAAGCATGATACTGTGAGTGG
>JBGUIF010000179.1:0-3880 GCA_045112755.1 Anaerobutyricum sp. | reverse complement strand
CAAGGAATGCGATTGATGACCGAATAAGAAAAGGGAATAAACAACTAATAGAGGCATTGAATAGAGATGGACGGCCAAACGATGAAAAGAAAGGATGAAAACGATGATGAATACAAACAAACCTTATGTAAGCCCCGTTATGATTTCATCATGCAGACACAGCATGATAACCGGATTTCGCCACAGATCCTATAATCATGTCCATGACAGGATGATTCGGATCTTTGTGCCGCCGGACACAAGGGGGCGGTATTATATCTTATAAGGCACAGTTATCATCCGCTTCCCTGGAGGAATTATTGCGGTTCGCCACAGAAAATGGTATGCTCAATCTGGATGATGTCCAAAATGAAATGAATAAGAAAAGAAGACAGGCAATCCTTAACGGACACCCATATGCGATCTGGCAGGGAAAAGACGGACGATGGTGGACACATGTCCCGGACCCAAAGAAGAAAAATGGCAGGAGAAAGGTTGTAAAAACTCATCAGCAGGATCTGTATGATTATCTTTACTCCTTTTACGCAGGAAGTTTTGATTTTGCTGAAGAAAAGCCTCCTACTATTTATTCTCTGTATCCGGAGTGGCTCGATTATAAGAGACTCCACACAGATGCTTCTAACTCAATCAGTCGGCTGAATTGTGACTGGAATACCTATTATGTCGGAACAGAGATCATTGATGTTCCCATCCACAGACTAACCCGGCTAAAGCTCGATGAATGGGCGCACAGTTTGATCAAAGAACACCATATGACGAAAACCTGCTACTATAATGTGACAACGATTATTCGTCAGATTCTTGATTATGCTGTTGAACGGGAACTGATCGATGTCAATCTCATGCGGCAGGTAAAAGTATCGGCAAAGCTTTTTCGTAAAGTAAAAAAGAAACCCAGCGAGACGCAGGTTTTCACCCAGGAAGAGCGCCGGCTGATTAATGAATACGCATGGTCGGATTACCATAATGAGCAGAAAGACTATGTCCTTTCTCCCCTTGCTCTGATGTTCCAGTTCGAAACCGGAGTTCGCCTTGGAGAGCTCTGCGCACTCCGGTATGAAGACCTGGAGGATGGTCGGGTGATCCATGTCCAGAGAATGGTCCGGAGAGATACGAAAACCATCGTAGACCATACGAAGACCGATGCTGGGGACCGAAGAATCATTCTTACTCCTGCAGCCTAGGAGCTGATCCGCACGGCCCGTGATTACCAGAAGCGTCATGGGGTTCCTTCCGATGGTTTTATCTTCTCCACCGACGAAAGACCCTTAAGTGCCTATGCTGTATCCAGTCTCTATACCAAGTATTCCAAAATGCTTGGAGGTGCACACAGGAGCTCCCACAAGTCCCGAAAAACCTGGATTTCTTCTTTGATTGATTCCGGGGTAAACATCAATTCCATCCGGGAAATGGCCGGACACGAAGACGAAAGGACAACCTACAGAAACTACTGTTTTGACCGGTCCACCGACGATGAGAAAGCCAGGATCATGGCAGCCGCGCTCAGTGTATGAATGCGTGTGATAACATGGCAAATTGGCTTAAAGCGCATAAATAAGCCCTCTGACAGGGGTGTTACCAAAAAGGGCAAAATGTAACCACGGTTCCTAGGCACCCCTGTCTTATCCTTCTTTAAAAATGGCTGACACCCGCCCTTTAATCCGGCTGTACCGATGCTCTGAAAACCCGCATGAATACACGCTCTCCAGGTTTTCGGGCAAAGAAAAAGCACCGACCCGATGATTTCTCATCAAACCGATGCTTCAGTGCGCGATCAGGGTTGCGGTCGTCCAGTGGACGACCCTGCGAAGCAGGAGCAAGGACCGAGCCGGGAGGCGAGAGAGAACCCGTAGGGTTCGAGCCCCACAAAAAGAAAAAGCACCGACCCGATGATTCCTCATCAAACCGATGCTTCAGTGCGCGATCAGGGGCTCGAACCCTGGACACGCGGATTAAGAGTCCGCTGCTCTACCAACTGAGCTAAGCGCGCATATTCTTGCGTCTTTTTCAACGCAAGATTGATTATATAGTATCCCCTTAAAAAATGCAAGCATTTTTTTCGATTTTTGTAAACTTTTTTGTACAAGGACTTAAGACTTGTCTGAAAGCAGATGATCCAGCTTTCCGGCGTAGACTTCTTCTAAAAATTTTGCCGGACCGTCATCGTTGTTGGATTCAGTGATGTAGTCGGCTTCAGTCTTGAGGACATCCATGCCATTTTCCACGGCAACGCCGACTGCGGCGTAGCGAATCATGGAGAGGTCATTCTGGCTGTCCCCTATGGCGATGATGTGGTCCCCTGAGATGCCTTCTCTTTTGGCTATGATGCGGATTCCTTCGTCTTTATTGACGCCCAGGGGAAAGATTTCCATATTATAGTAGCTTGGATGGGCAACCATGATATCGTCGAATTCTTTTTGCAGCAGCTGTTCAAAGGCCTGCATCTGAGCGGGGTCAGCGAAGGCGGCGTGGATTTTGTTGACAGTCATGACGCCGGTGCGGAGCAGGAGATCTGCAGAGAGCATGGGGATTGCTGTTGCCAGAAGGCTGTCGCTGATGGCGTCGGGAAAAGGAGAGTCGTAGATGACTTGAATCCGGTCCTTCTCCACATAGGAGTCGTTGTCACTGTAAAGTTCTATGAAGGCTCCATGCTCCCGAAGGAGCTGGTAGAGCCGGTACATGGTGTCCCGGGGGATCTTGCAGCTGTAAAGAATTTCTTCATTTTTCACCCTGGTGACGGTGCAGCCGTTGGAGCCGATGATGTAGTCGATGCCGGGAATGTCCTCAACCAGGCGGAAAATACTTCGATAGCACCGGCCTGAGCAGGGAATAAACAGTACCTGGTTGTCCCTGGCCTGGCCCAGGACATCCTTTGTGTAATCTGACAGGATACTTTCTTTATTAAGAAGGGTTCCATCCAGGTCGATGGCTGCCAGGCAGGAAATGTTATTTTTTTTAGGAGGAGTGTTCGTCTTGCTTTCTGAGCCGCTTGTCTTTGTGGGCCTGCTGACGGAACCCGCCTGTTCTTTGTGGCCTCTGTCCTTGGGGCCAGGACTGGCCGGATGGGCTTCCAGCATGCAGATTGGCTTGCCCTGGCCGGCAAATTTTTCTTCGTACTCTGTCATGACATTGCCGGCAAGATACTGGCTGTGGTGGAGGTCGAAAGTGCTTTTCTCCAAAACCCATCCCTTGTCTTTGATTTCCTCCAAAGAGAAGGCAAAGAGGTCCTGGTTGTCCGTCTTGAAGGCAAGAGAGCCATTGTCTGAGAGAATATTTTCATATCTTTCCAGGAACTGACGGGAGGTCAGGCGCCTTTTGGTGTGGCGTTCCTTGGGCCAGGGATCGGAGAAGTTGAGATAGATCTTCTCTACTTCGCCGGGGCCGAAGGCCTGACAGATATATTCGGCATTCATACGGATAAAATGGACATTTTCCAGAGGGTCCTCATCTATTTTTTCCAGAGCCCGGACCAGGACGCTGGAGTACATTTCGATGCCGATATAGTGTATTTCCGGATGGAGTCTGGCCATGTCCATGACAAAGCGGCCCTTGCCCATGCCGATTTCCAGGTGGATGGGAAGGCCGTCACCAAAATAGCCTGCCCAGCTTCCCCGGATCTCCTCCGGATTTTTGATGACGTGGCTGTTGGCGGCGATCCTGTCTCTGGAGCCGGGAACATTTCTTAATCTCATAGTTTTATCCTCATTTCAGGTGGCCGGCCTCAAAGCAGGGCAGGACCACAGATTACAAATCATCGTATTCTTATATAGAAGAAAGACGGAGCTTCTTCTTTTTTTGAACAATCTTCAGTTTACAGAATTCCCGTATTATTTTCAATGGTTTTTTCCGGTCTTTGGTGAGCATGCCGACAGGGGCAATA
>JBGUIF010000178.1:0-13745 GCA_045112755.1 Anaerobutyricum sp. | reverse complement strand
TCAGGAAGAGCACGGGAGGCGATAACACTCATGGCATAATCGATATAAGAAGTCTCCATAGTATTCTTCAGGTCAACTTCATTAATTTTGTCAAAAATATTACTATCGTCCATAATTATCTCCCATAGACTTTGGTCTTCCGGATATTATATATCAAGATTTCTTACATATTGTGCGTTGGCTTCAATAAACTCCCTCCTGGGTTCCACCCGGTCTCCCATGAGAGTATCAAAAGTCATATCCAGTTCAGAGATGGAGTCCTCATCCATATTCACCCGCAGAAGGATACGACGTTCCGGATCCATGGTGGTTTCCCAAAGCTGAGAAGCATCCATCTCACCAAGACCCTTATAACGCTGAATCTTATTATTGCCGTCCCTGCCGATTTCAATGAGAATCCGGTTCAGTTCATCATCACTATAGGCATACCAGACCTTCCGGTTTTTCTCAATCTTATAGAGAGGGGGCTGAGCAAGATATACATGACCCTGCTTAATCAACTCCGGCATAAAACGATAGAGGAAGGTAAGGAGCAGTGTGGCAATATGAGCGCCATCCACATCCGCATCTGTCATGATGATAATCTTATCATATCTCAGTTTACTGATGTCAAAATCTTCATGGATGCCCGTGCCGAAAGCAGTGATCATGGCCCGGATCTCCGCATTGCCGAGAATTCGGTCCAACCTGGCCTTCTCCACATTCAAAATCTTTCCACGCAGAGGAAGAATAGCCTGAGTGGCCCTGCTTCTGGCCGTTTTGGCGGAACCTCCGGCCGAGTCACCCTCTACGATATATATCTCACAATTTGCCGGATCTTTATCGGAGCAGTCTGCCAGTTTGCCCGGAAGGCTCATACCGTCGAGAGCTGATTTTCTTCGGGTAAGATCCCTGGCCTTCCTGGCTGCTTCCCTGGCCCTCTGGGCCAGAACAGCCTTCTCGCAGATCATCTTGGCTACGCTGGGATTCTGCTCCAGAAAATAGGTCAGCTGACCACTCACCACACTGTCCACAGCGCCTCTGGCCTCACTGTTGCCCAGCTTCTGCTTAGTCTGACCCTCAAACTGAGGTTCAGGAATCTTGATGCTCACGATGGCCGTCAGGCCCTCGCGAATATCCTCCCCGCTTAGATTTGGCTCATTGTCTTTTAATAATTTATTACTTCTGGCATAGTTATTAAAAGTTTTGGTTAAAGCATTACGAAAACCAATCAGATGGGTTCCCCCTTCCGGTGTCGTAATGTTATTGACAAAACTATAGACACTTTCATTAAAGGAATCATTATGCTGAAGGGCTACTTCCACCAGAACCTGTCCTTTTTTTCCCTCACAGTAAATGATTTCAGGATAAAGAACCTCTTTATTTTTATTGAGATACTGGACGTACTCCCGGATTCCTCCCTCATAGTGGAAGGTCAGGCTGAAGGGCTTTTCTCCCCGGAGATCTGTGAGAATGATCTTCAGATTCCTGGTGAGGAAGGCCATCTCTCTCAGTCTCTGCTTGAGAATGTCAAAATCAAAAACTGTCTCCTCAAAAATCGTATGATCCGGTAAAAAGCGGACCTCCGTCCCCCTCTTGTCCGTATATCCGACAATCTCCAGAGGATTCATGACCTTTCCCCGCTCATAGCGCTGATGATAGACCCTGCCTTCATGGCAGATATCCACTTCCAGCCAGTTGGACAGGGCATTGACTACAGAAGCACCAACACCGTGAAGCCCCCCAGACACCTTGTATCCCCCACCGCCAAACTTTCCGCCGGCATGAAGGATAGTAAAGACAACTTCCACTGCGGGCAGCCCGGCTTTATGATTGATTCCCACCGGAATCCCCCGGCCATTATCCCGCACAGTGATAGAATTATCCTTGTTGATGATCACTTCGATCGTATCACAATATCCTGCCAGAGCCTCATCGATGGAATTATCCACGATCTCATATACCAGGTGATGGAGGCCCTTCGATGATGTACTTCCAATATACATACCAGGTCTTTTACGCACTGCTTCAAGGCCTTCAAGTATCTGTATCTGATCAGCGCCGTACTCCTGATCCGAAGCAAACTGCTTATCACTCATCCCGGAATCCTCCTTCATTATTTCTTGACAGTTCAACAAAAAATATCTAATATTTATCAATAAAATAACAAGTATTACTCTATTGTCTTATTATTACAATATAATTATTTTTCTCAATACGTGAGATGACCGCATCCCTCCCCCTGGAAAATGCGGTACATCCCTAATATATCTATCAAATTATTATAACATATTTTGAGAAAATTTCCTACTATATATTACTATATATACTAAAATTTAAAAAATTTCTATATTTTTACATTTCCATTTACAACATGAAAAACCTGGTCTATGGCAATCCTGCTGCTGACCAGATCTTCCAGCCCGGTACAGGATATCATGGTCTGTATATCCTTAATACTTTCCAACAACCAGGCCTGCCTGTGCCCATCCAGTTCCGAGAGCACATCATCCAGAAGAAGAATCGGCTTGTCCCCCGTCTCCTTCTCCACCATACGAATTTCCGACAGTTTCAGGGACAGGGCCGCCGTTCTCTGCTGCCCCTGGGAACCGAACTTTCTTAAATCTATCCCATTGGACTGAAACAGAAGGTCATCCCGATGGGGCCCGACAGAAGTCGTTCCATTACTGATATCCTTCTGTCTTTGTTCATACAAAAGTCTTGAAAATTCTTCAGCCTCCGTATTATTTTCATAGATAATCTTTATCTCTTCTTTCTGACCGGTAAGCTGTCCATGAATCTGTCTCATCATCCGGTCCAGCTCTTCGATAAAATCCGCTCTCTTCCTGATGATGACTCTGCCGCTCTCCAGCAGCTGAGCATCCCACCCATCCAGTGTATCCAGGAGGGCCGGAAAACGGGAAATCTGCTTCAGCAGATTATTTCTCTCAGAAAGTATCTTATGATACCTGACCAGGTGGGTAAGGTATACCTTGTCCAGCTGACTCATCTCCATATCCAGAAATTTCCGTCTTCCCGAGGGACCATCTTTGATGATGGACAGATCTTCCGGAGAGAAAAAGACGATATGCATGTAACCAAGAAGATCTCCTGATCTCTTTAATGGGACGCCGTCCACAGCAATGCCTTTGGATTTTTTCTTCTTCAGGTGAACGTCCAGCCTGTGGGACAAGAGGTCTTTGCTGAAATGAAGGCGAATGTGAGCCTCCTCCTCCCCAAACTGAATCAGCTCCCTGTCCTTACTGCCCCTGTGGGACCGGGAAGTGCCGCAGAGATAGATACTCTCCAGAAGGTTGGTCTTGCCCTGGGCATTATCCCCATAAAAGATATTCACTCCGGGAGAAAACTCCACCCTGGATGACTCAAAATTTCTGTAATGCTTTAATTCCAATGATTCGACAACCATGAATCCTACTCCGAATCACAGAGAAGCGACAATCCTTACCTGACTGCCGTCATACTCGATGACAGCTCCATCAAAGAGCTTCTTTCCTCTTCTTGTCTCAACCTCTCCGTCCACTTTTACCAGGCCGTCCTGAATCACCATTTTTGCCTCCACCCCTGAGGAGACCAATCCTGCCGCTTTGAGGGCCTGGCCCAGCTTAATATATTCATCCTTCAACTTAAGATCCGTCATCTTAAGACCTCCCTCTTCTTTCTGCTCTTTTATTTATCTTCTCTCAAAATCCACCATTATTTACATTGATGGGGAGAATCAGATAGAGATAAGTCCCCTCCTCATCCCGTATAATACAGGGCGCGATAGAATTGATCATATACAGAGTGACTTCTTCCTCATCGATCACACGGAGGGCATCCACGAAAAATCTGGGATTGAAACCTATCACCAGATCTTTTCCCTCCTTACAGACGGGAATCTGATCGTCAAGAGAACCCATGGGGGTCGCAATCTTCAGGTTGAGATCTTTATTGTCAATCTGGAAAATGACAGGCTTCCTGTCAGATTCCTTGACAAATAAAGTGGACCTGTCCAGGCAGCGGAGAAGTTCCATTTTATTAATCTGCACTTTTGTTTCATAATCACTGGAGAGCATCTGCCCTATATTATAAAACTTACCTTCCAGCAGCCGGGATACGACCCGGGTGGAAGCAAATTCAAACAAAATATGCTTGTCTGTGATATAGATACTGATCTCATCCTCAGCCTCACCGGGAAGAATCTTTACGATCTCCTGCAGCGTCTTTCCGGGGACAATCACTTCCTGGTCAGGATACTCTTCCGACAATTCCACTTTCCTCACAGCAATCCTGTGCCCGTCAAGGGAAGTAACAGTCAGTTTGTTCCCGTCGATTCTGAAATGTTCTCCGGTCATCAGTTTATTATTTTCATTGTCAGACACTGAAAAAATCGTCCGCCTGATCACTTCCTTCAGGTCAAACTGGGACATAAGGATTCTGTTGTTTTTTTCAATCTCCGGAAGGCGGGTAAAATCATCACCTTTTTTCCCCATAATGCTGAAATGTACCTTTTCACAATCAATATCGGTCTTTCCATGCTCTTCTGTGACGATGGAAACTTCATTGTCAGGAAGCCTCTTTATAATCTCGGAAAATAGCTTTGCTTCCAGGGCAATTTTGCCGGGCTCAATGATATCACCATCAATGATGGTCTCAATACCAAGCTCTGTATCATTGGCTGTCAGCCGAATTTTATTATTAAATGCTTCAACCAGAATACACTGGAGGATATCCATGGTGGTTTTAGATGAGACGGCCTTGGATACATGATTGATGCCCTGCAGAAGTTCGTTTTTATTACATAAAACTTTCATGATTGTGTATAACTCCTTTCCGGTTCAGATATCTATATAAATAATAGAGATTTCAGTAGCAGTAGTAGTAGGGGGTGTGGATTCTGTGGAAAAGTCCGATGGTCCGCTGAACACGCGGAAAAACCTATTGGACAACCCTATGGATAACCCTGTGGAAAAATAATATTTTATGTGTGGGTTTTCCACAGGATAATATTTCCAATTTTTTATCCACCTCATATCCACTTTATATCCACCCTTTATCCTCATGAAAAAGTGGATAAAATAAACAAGGTTTCTTCCTATTTATAATACTTCTTATTCATTAATAAGCAGAAACCTTGTTTCACAGCTGATACTTCAAGAGGAAGGATTCAGCTTCCTTATAATAATATCAATGTTATTGCGAAGAATTTCATCATGGTCTATGGTGTTGGTAATCTTCTCTGCACCGTGCATGATTGTGGTATGGTCCCTGTCTCCCAGCATCTTCCCGATGCTCTGGAGGGAAGAATTGGTATACTTTCGGACCAGATACATACAAATCTGACGGGGTGTATTGATCTCCTTGTTTTTTTTCTTGGAAACAATATCAGATACGGAAATATTATAGTGTTCTGATACAATGTCCATAATCAGCTGAGGGGTGATCTCCTTCTGATTGTCGATGGTGTCCTTCAGGGCTTTCTCAGCCAGTTCCAGAGTGATGGGCTTATTTTCCAGAGTGGAGAATACACAGATTTTATTCAGTGCGCCCTCCAGCTCCCTGATATTTGACGTAATATTGTTGGCCACATACTCCATGACTTCCCCCGGAATATCAATCCGGTCAAGCTCTGCCCTCTTGTTGAGAATGGCCATCTTTGTCTCATAGTCCGGCGGCTGGATATCAGCAGTTATGCCCCACTCAAAACGGGAGCGAAGCCTCTCTTCCAGGGTTGCGATCTCTCTTGGATGCTTATCTGAAGATATGACAATCTGCTTCTTGGCTTCGTGAAGTTCGTTGAAAGTGTGGAAAAACTCTTCCTGTGTACTCTCCTTTCCAATGATAAACTGGATATCATCGATCAGGAGAACGTCGATGTTTCTGTATTTATCTCTGAACTCCTTGTTCTTGTCATGCTTCAGAGAATCAATCAGCTCATTGGTAAATTTCTCAGAAGTGACATAAAGGACACGAAGGTCCGGCCGGTTATTGATAATATGGTGAGCGATGGAATGCATCAGATGGGTCTTGCCCAGTCCGGCTCCTCCGTACAGAAATAAAGGATTGTAGGAACCGCCGGGTGATTCAGCCACTGCCACAGAGACAGCGTGGGCCATCTTGTTGGTGGGTCCGACCACGAAGCTGTCAAAGGTATAACGGGGATTCAGGTTGCTGATGGATTCTGAGGAAGGCTGCGAAGGTCTCGGCAGCACAGGGGAGGACTGTTCGAGAGTATCCGTAAACTGGATCTTCACCTGATTTCCTGTGATCTGCTCGATGGCCATGGCCAGATAAATATCGTAATATTTATGTTTGATAAATTCTATCCCCCGGGATCCTCTTTCCATATAAAAGGTAACGGTATCACCTTCCACCTGCTGAACCTTCAGTGGTTTGATCCATGTGGATACGGCGACAGAGGTGATCTCATGGTCTTTGATCAGGCTGTTGAGGATGTCCTGCCAGCGGGATTCTATGAGTTTCTTCATAATCTACAGCTCCATTCTAATCTCCGGTTATTATTTTCGTACTTATAAGTTTATAACAGAAATGAGCATTTTTCAATAAATGTTCATAAAAATAAGCCTTGATTATGAGGCTGACCAAAGATCCTTTTGATCACATGGAGTGGATCAGCATCGCTGAAGACAAAATATAGGTTGTGGATAAATGTCGGAAAAAATGTGTATAAATTCAAAACAGGCCTGTGTAATTGTGGAAAGGAATATTGTGGAAAAAGGGGGACAGAGATTGAAAAAGGGGTACTTATCCACATATGTGGATATCTTTTGTGGATTTGTACACAGAAAAAGAATGGGATAAACAAAGGGAAAATGCTTCCTGGGTGTGTATATATTGTCAGGATTGTTGAAAAATAGTTACTTATACACATCTTATGCACAAAATGTGGATAAGCAGTTGATTAAAAGTGGAAATGTCATAAAGGTTATTGTGGATAATAATAGAAAGAAGACCCCTAAAAGTTTGTTTCAGGGCTGATTTATGGGCATTTTGGGAAAAGTAGTTCTTGACTCACTACCCTTTTTTCAATATAATAAGAGAGATGTTTTTTCAGCAGGTCAGAAATGTCACGCATTTGTGACATATAATATTCGTAAAGGAGGTGGCTTTCGCTATGAAGATGACATATCAGCCGAAAAAGAGACAGAGATCCAAAGTTCATGGATTCAGAAAGAGAATGAGCACTGCCAATGGCAGAAAGGTATTATCCAGAAGAAGAGCAAAAGGTAGAAATAAATTGTCAGCTTAGGTCGCATTCATGTGGCCTTTTCTTTTCTCATTATATATCAGTCCTGGGCTGATCCCTGCCTCCTCTGAGGAGATATGCATGAAAGGTGAGAAAGTCCATTGAGTAAATTTCAGTCCTTAAAGAAGAATCGTGAGTTCCAGTCCGTATACCGGGCCGGCAGATCCAGAGCAAACCGCCTTTTTATTATGTTTGTCCTGGATAATGGCCGGGAGGATAACCGGGTGGGAATCTCAGTCAGTAAAAAAGTTGGGAATAGTGTTGTCCGTCATCGAGTGGTCCGAAAGGTCCGCGAGATCTTTCGTCTTCACTGGGAAGACGTAAGAAAGGGACAGGATATCGTTGTGGTGGCACGACCCTCTGCGAATGCTTCGGATTATACAGAGTGTGAAAGTGCCGTGATTCATTTGCTGAGACTACATCATCTGTATTTGGAGGATACTGGTCAGGTGTCCCGTAATTAAATCTTTGATTCTGTTTTAAGATTTGGAATATGATTGGATATGAGATTTATATTTATTAAAATGATTCGTTTTTATCAGAAATATCTGTCTGCCCTCAAGGGTAGGTCTACCTGTGTCTACATACCGACCTGTTCTCAATACGCGATTGAGGCATTGGAGAAGTACGGGATGATCAAGGGTGGATTGCTGGCTGTGTGGAGACTCCTTCGCTGCAATCCATTTTCAAAAGGCGGATATGATCCGGTTCCCTAATTAAGGAGGAAAGTTATGTTACTTACCCAGTCAACCACACCGATTATCGGGTGGATTGCCAAGTTGCTAGGGTTTGTTATGCAGGGGATATTCTCTTTTCTCGATGGCTTCGGGATTCAGAATATCGGATTGTGCATTATTATATTTACGATTATTGTTCGTCTTCTGATGCTTCCCCTGACGATCCGCCAGCAGAAGTTTTCAAGGATCAGCCAGGCTATGCAGCCTGAGATCAGCAAGATTCAGAAGAAGTACCGCAACAGAAAAGATCAGGCTTCCATTCAGAGGCAGAATGAGGAGATAAAAGAAGTCTATGAGAAATATGGAACCAGCCCATCGGGAGGCTGTCTGCAGATGTTGATTCAGCTGCCTGTGTTCCTTTCTCTCTATCAGGTTATCAGAAAGATTCCTGCCTATATTCCGCAGGTGAAGGCTGAATATATCAAGATCGTTGACGCCGTTGGTCTCAACAGCGACACAATTGCGAAAATCAATAAGATTGCTGAGGGATTTAAGTCTTCTTATGTCAAGATGCTTGAACCCAATGCCACCAGTGATCAGGTAATCGACGTGCTGAATTACTTTAACGTTGATTCCTGGGCAAAAATGGCCAAAGCTTTCCCGTCAGCCGCTGACGTGATCCATAAAGTCTCAGCGACAATTATTGACATGAATAACTTTATCTTTGGTATCAATGTATCAGAGATACCGGGATTCAGGTTTTCCGTTTATCTTATTATTCCGATTCTCGCTGCTTTGTTCCAGTATCTTTCGGCAAAGACCATGCAGACGCCCCAGGATGGAGCAGCTGCAGGTATGACAAAGAGCATGACTATGATGATGCCTCTGATGTCCTTATATTTCTGTATTATCATGCCGGCTGGTCTTGGTATTTACTGGGTGACCAGTGCAGCTTTCCAGTGCCTGCAGCAGGTTGTCCTGAACAGGTATTTTGATAATCAGGATCTGGATACGCTTGTGGAGAAGAACAGGGAGAAGGCTGCCAAAAAAAAGAAAAAAGGTAAAAAGTCCCTCATGAATAAAGCCATGGATTTTGTTGGACAGAACAAGTCCAGTGAGAACGCTCCTTCAGATGCTTATTCATCAACTGGTACCGGCTACTACACAGTATCTCAGAAGGCCGGCATACAGACAAAGAAGTTGGTTCCCCCTGCAGTGGATGGGACTGATTATTATCAGAAGTTGGAGAAGACAGATACCACTAAGGCAGGAGCAATCAGCAGAAGAGCCTATGCTGTTCTGCAATATGATAAAGAGCATCAGGCCCAGACAAAGGGAGGGAAATAAAAGTGGAAGTACGGGAGTTTTCCGGAAAGACAGTGGAGGAAGCTTTAACAGCAGCTACTATGGAGCTTGGTATGGCGAGTAGTCAGTTGAACTATGAGGTCATTGAAGAGGGAAGCAGCGGCTTTCTTGGGATGTTTAAAAAGCCTGCCCTGATCAGGGTAAGCTGGGAGATTGTAGTTGAGAAATCCTTGACAGAAAAAGCTCAGGATTTCTGTGATGAACTCTTCAAGGCCATGAAGGTTGAGACAAAGACCGCCATAGATTATCAGGAAGAAGAGAAGGTCATGAATATAGACCTTTCCGGTCCTAATATGGGTATCCTTATTGGCAAGAGGGGACAGACTTTAGATGCTCTTCAGTATCTGATCAGCCTTTTTGTCAACAAGGAGAGTGAAGAGTATATCCGTGTCAAGCTGGATACGGAGAATTACAGAGAGCGCAGAAAAGCAACACTGGAAAAGCTTGCCAAAAAAATCGCCTACTCTGTGAAGAGAAATAGAAAGGCAATCGCCCTTGAACCCATGAATCCTTATGAAAGAAGAGTGATTCACTCCGCACTTCAGAATGACAGATATGTCTGTACCAAGAGTGAAGGAGAGGAGCCATACCGTAAAGTTGTGGTTATGCTCAAGAAGGATAATAGATAATAGATTGCTTTATCATTGTTTTTCATTTTTATAGGAATGAGCAGATGGACTCTGCATTATAATTCGGAAGCCTGTTGTCTTTGATTTATAATGTGGAGTCTTTTTTTGAAGTAGAAAGGCTATTACTGATTATATCTGCTCCACAGGTGTTATTTATGTATAATGATTTTGATACGATTGCTTCAGTGGCCACTGCTGTATCCCATGGGGGAATCAGTGTCATCCGAATCAGTGGAAGTGAAGCATTTTCCATTATAAACCGCATTTTCAGGCCTGTTGATGAGAATGCGGATATGAAGAATCCTGAGAGCTACCGGATGTACTATGGAAATATTGTGGATGGTACTGAGATTATAGACGAATGTATTGTTCTGATTATGAAAGGTCCCCGCAGCTATACCAGAGAAGATGTGGTGGAGATTGACTGCCATGCAGGACTGACGGTTGTCTCAGATATACTTCAGCTGGTGCTGAGAAATGGTGCCAGAGCAGCAGAGCCGGGAGAGTTTACCAAAAGAGCATTCCTCAATGGAAGAATAGACCTTTCCCAGGCCGAGGCCGTGATGGATTTGATTTCTTCAAGAAATGAGTCTTCCAGAAAAAATGCCATGCATCAGCTCAAGGGAGTACTTTCTGATAAAATTAAAAAGATCAGGTCTGAGATTATTTATGAGATTGCTTTTATGGAGTCTGCCATGGATGATCCGGAACATTATGATCTGGATGGTTACCCGGAATCACTCAAAACAAAGAATGAAGATTGGATTCGGGAGATTGTGAAAATGTCGGATTCTTTTGATGATGGCAGAAGAATGTCTGAGGGAATAAGAACATGTATTGTTGGAAAACCCAACGCTGGAAAATCTTCTCTTCTCAATGCTCTGATGGGCGAGGAAAGGGCCATCGTCACAGAGGTTCCCGGAACTACCAGAGATACTTTGGAAGAACAGATTAATATCGGAGGAATAACTCTTTCTATTGTGGATACTGCAGGAATACGTGATACCAGTGATTTGGTGGAGAGTATCGGGGTAGACAGAGCCAGAAAAGAAATTGAGAAAGCAGAGCTGGTTTTATTTGTGATAGATTCCTCTGAAGAGATTACAGAAGAAGATCTGCAGATTGCTGATTTAGTCAAGGATAAAAATAAGATTATCCTGGTGAATAAGGCAGATCTTCGGCGGGATGAAGATCTGTTTCACGATGATATCCTCCGCAGATATATGGGAGAGAAAGATGCATTAGTATCTATATCTGCCAAATATAGAGAGGGTATGGATAATTTTAATACTGTGTTAAAAAATATGTTTTTTCATGGTAAAATAGATGTCAATCATGATGTCATTATCACCAATGAAAGACATAAGAAACAGTTATCCCAGGCCTATGAATCGTTGATCTGTACCAGGAATAGTATTGAACTGGGACTGCCGGAAGACTTTTTCACCATTGATCTGATGAATGCCTATGAGTCATTGGGTCTGATTATCGGTGAAGCAGTGGAAGAAGACCTGGTAAATGAAATATTTTCAAAATTCTGCACCGGAAAATAAAGATGACCCCTGAGACAGACTGATTTGGATGTGGAGGACGTCAAAGTGAAGACATTAGAAGAATCTTATGATATCGTAGTGGTGGGAGCCGGACATGCTGGATGTGAGGCTGCCCTGGCTGCTGCCAGGCTTGGATTGGAAACGATTCTTTTTACCGTGAGTATGAACAGCGTTGCTCTTATGCCCTGTAATCCCAATATTGGAGGAAGTTCAAAAGGACATCTGGTACGTGAAGTAGATGCTCTTGGCGGGGAGATGGGAAAAAATATAGATAAGACTTATATCCAGTCTAAGATGTTAAATAAGTCAAAAGGACCTGCTGTCCATTCTCTTCGGGCTCAGGCCGACAAGGACGCCTATTCCCAGACTATGCGATATACTCTTCAGAATACGGATCATCTGACACTCAGGCAGGCTGAGGTGACAGAATTAATCGTGAATGAGGGAGTAATCAGAGGAGTAAAGACCTATTCAGGAGCAATCTATCATTGCAGGGCAGTGGTGCTGGCAACAGGAACCTATCTGAAAGCAAGATGTCTCTATGGAGAAGTGGTCAATCATACTGGGCCAAATGGTCTGCAGGCGGCAAATTATCTCTCAGATTCTCTCAGAAAGAACGGGGTGGAATTATATCGATTTAAGACAGGGACCCCCGCCAGAATTGATAAGAAATCAGTTGATTTTTCTGTGATGGAAGAGCAGTTTGGTGATGAGAAAATAGTCCCGTTCAGCTTTACCAATAAAGAAGAAGATATCAAAAGAGAGCAGATCAGCTGCTGGCTTACCTATACTAATGAAGAAACACACAAAATCATCCGGGCCAATCTGGATCGTTCTCCCCTCTATTCAGGAATTATAGAGGGGGTTGGTCCCAGGTACTGTCCATCCATCGAAGATAAAGTGGTAAGATTTGCGGACAGAAAAAGACATCAGCTTTTTATAGAACCTGAGGGAGAATATACCAACGAGATGTACGTTGGAGGCATGAGCAGTTCTCTTCCTGAGGATGTTCAATATGAAATGTACAGGACAGTAAAGGGCCTGGAGCATGTCAAAATTATCAGAAATGCCTATGCCATAGAATATGACTGCATTAATCCAAATCAGTTAAAAAGTTCTCTCGAATTTAAAAACATTTCCGGTCTCTTCAGCGGAGGTCAGTTCAATGGAAGCTCCGGCTACGAAGAAGCCGCGGCACAGGGGCTGATTGCGGGTATCAATGCAGCTAGATACTGCAAAGGACAGGAAGCATTGATTCTTGACCGATCCCAGGCTTATATAGGTGTTTTGATCGATGATCTTGTGACAAAGGAAAACTTTGAACCCTATAGGATGATGACCTCCAGGGCAGAGTACCGTCTTCTGTTGAGGCAGGATAATGCAGATATGCGTCTCACGGAAATTGGATATCATATTGGATTAATTGATAATAATAGATATAATAAATTTCTGAAAAAGAAAAAGGAAATAGAAACAGAAATACAACGTATTGACAATATTAGAATTGGAACAGGAACTCAAGTTCAGGAACTATTAAAGAAATATGGATCAACTCCTTTAAAGACTTCCTGTTCTCTCACGGAGCTAATCAGAAGACCCGAACTGGACTATCGTAAGCTTAGGGATCTTGATCCTGAACGGCCTGCAGGATTATCTGACGAAGTGATGGATCAAATTGATATCAATATAAAATATGATGGCTATATAAAAAGACAGCTTCGTCAGGTAGAACAGTTCAGAAAGATGGAGAAAAAAATAATTCCTGAAACGATAGTATATGAGGACATCCATAATCTGAGAAATGAGGCTGTCCAGAAACTGAATCAGATTCGTCCGGTATCTGTGGGCCAGGCCTCCAGAATATCCGGCGTTTCTCCATCGGATATTTCAGTACTTCTTGTTCATATCGAGCAGATGAATCGGTCAAATCCTTCTTAAATCAGATGAATTGATTTGTCCATAATCAGGAAAAATCGATTTAGTCAGACTGCTTTTATGGCAGATGGATTATCAGGAGAATAGTATACTTATTATTTTATGATATAAAGGACAGTTATAATTATGACTTTTAAAGAGAAGCTGGCAGCTCAGGGAGATAAATATCATATTTCTTTTAACGATGTTCAGCTGGATCAGTTTGAATTATTTTATAGGTTTCTTGTAGAAAAAAATAAATTTATGAATCTCACTGCCATCACAGATGAGGATGAATTTATTGTAAAACATCTGATTGACAGCCTTCTGATTCATGATATGATAGACTGGAATTCGGTCA
>JBGUIF010000177.1:0-2209 GCA_045112755.1 Anaerobutyricum sp. | reverse complement strand
TACCACAGAGCCTTCAGTAATGCAATATATAGTAGAAAATCAAACAATTTCAGTTTATTTAGATGAGTGTAGTGCTACTTTCTTGCTCATTGTGAACTTCCCATCTTTTTAACTCTCTATGTCCATTCCTGAAGATACTTCGGTTCATTTTGTTTCTTTTTTAATGCCGGATTTCGTTCATCTGTCTTCATATTACGCTGTTTGAAATTCCGTGATTTTTTGTCGGTGTACACCGACAGTTTTTACTGCATTTTTTCTCTCGCGATCTCCGCCCGGATCAGGCGTTTGATTTCGCCTTGCATGGAAGTGTTCCGGTTGTATCGTTGTTTCCACAACCAGTCCAGCACATCCGCATCTGTCTTCCGGTTCAGCTTCATTTTAACCTGCGTGGTATGCATTTCATCATACCAGTTCTGCTGATCCGTTCTGCGTTGTTCTTCCCATGTCTTTCTCCGCATCCTGCATCTCCGTTCCGGATCTCTTATATATCAGCCTTTCCCTTCATGAATTCAAGGATTTCTTCCAGGCTGCGACTGCTCTTCCCGTAAGCTTCCATCAGCTTTTTCCCATCTTCCTTCTTCTTTTCCTGTAGCAGCTTATCATATTGGTCCTTTGCTTCTTCCAGCTGCTGTGCAAGCTGCATGATCTTTTTCTCCTGCCGCTCTATCCTGATATTGATATCCAGTGCTTTCCTCGCCATTTCGACCGTGCCTCCTTCAGTTTGACAGCAACGCAAGTTCCCTGCCAATCTTTTCCGCCTCTTTCCTTACATTCGTCGCAGTCAGGTTGAATGCCTGCAGGATGTCCTTCTGCGTTGCGGTTACAGCATGGTCCAGCTTGTATATCCCGTCTGCCTGCCGGATCAGCTCGATCTTATCCAGTTCCTTCAGCGCAGCCGGCACTGTCATGTAATTCTTCTTTTTGTGGATCTCTTTCATCCGGTCTGTCAGGCAGGTATAGATCTTATTCCTTATAATCAAGGCTACAAACTCTATGAAGATCTTGCTGTAAGTCGGCTCATCATGGCAGGTGCGGATACTCCTTCCTCCAAGATAGGATTTATCACCCCGGAACAGCTTTTCCGAAGCATCCCGGCTCTTATACAGGTCCAGGGCCTGAGCAGCCGTCATCTTTCCGGAAGAGATGATGCAGAAATACCCGCACAGCCTGATATCCCTGGATATGACATCTTTCCTTTCCCTGACAAACTGGAGCCTTTCCTTTCCATCCTTGTCCTTATGATAGATCAGGTCAAAATACGGTATCGAGCGGCTGTCAATCTTATCCTCTGTTCCTTTCAGGTTTTCCAACGCCGCCTTCTGTTCACGTATCATTCTCTGCAGGTTTGCCCGTTCCCTTGCCTTTCTGAAATCACTGTAGTAGATATGGAAATACCTTTTCTTCTCATCAGCCGGAAACAGGTAGTCTTCCACAGTGATACCATTTACGTCATAGTAGGGGATGGAATTCTCCCATTCATCTTCAAAGTTTCCCTTGTTCCTTAATACAAGTTCATTCACCAGGGTCTTGCAGCCTTTCACCATTATGATGAAGTCAAACCCGTTCCTGTCCATGAACCGGATATTTGGCTCACTGAAATACCCCCGGTCAAGGATAAACCCTGCATTCCTGTATCCATAAGACTTTGCCTTTTCCAGCATATTCTGCAGCTGGGATGTATCGTTTATGCTGCCAGGATAGGCTTCATAAAACAACGGGAGCCGGTTGTTCTTATCGTAGGCGATTGAATAATTGAATATTGGCTTTTTCTGCCTTTCCTTTTCATGCCCGTACTCTGCGATCTCCACATCGCCGGCCTGGCAGTGCTTGTTTGTGGAATCATAGGAAATATAGATTTTTTCCCGATGGTCCCTCGACGCATTCCATGCATTCTGGAACTCTATGCTGTCGTCCCTTCTGATATCCCGCAGGAACCTGGACACCTTTGAGTCGCTGAAGATCTTCATCCTGTCCGTAAAAAGCGGATGGTTGTATGCATAATCCGGATAATACTGGGCCGCATTGTTTTCCATCACGATCGCATATGCTGCAAGATCCAGGAACAGACCGCTGTCCTTTTTGATGATATCCCCGATCTTTTGATTAAGCTTGTAATACTCTATTACCTTTTTTATCACGAGATAGGATCCTATCTTCAGGCATCCGCTCCGTGTTGATACAGGCAGCTCCTCCGGCAGTTCGGCATCCG
>JBGUIF010000176.1:0-7597 GCA_045112755.1 Anaerobutyricum sp. | reverse complement strand
ACCTCTCTACGGTACTGCCTTTATGCAGGCCGGCGCTTTTATGAAGGGTAAAACGGAGGCAGATATTCATGACTTTTCCGGAATCCTTGAGAAAATGATCGCCGGCGTTCAGAAGCGCGGCAAGGCTGTCCAGGGTGAGAAGACTATGCTGGACTCCATGTTCCCTGCCAAAGAAGCTCTGGATGCCGCTCTCGCAGCAGGGGAGGACGGCAAGGCTGCTCTGGCTGCTGCTGTGAAGGCTGCGGAAGAAGGAATAGAATATACCAAGACGATCATTGCGACAAAGGGAAGAGCATCCTATTTGGGCGAGAGAAGTCTTGGCCATCAGGATCCCGGAGCTACTTCTTTCACACTGATGCTCAAAGATGTGGCTGATCTGGCTTAAAGGCGAGTGAATTATGGTTGGAATAGTGGTGGTATCTCATTATGATAAGCTGGCGGAAGGTGTTGTGGAACTGGCCAGGCTGATGGCTCCCGATGCTCGCATCGTTGGTGCAGGCGGCATCGGCAGGGGAGAGTTTGGCGTAAGTTTTGAGAAAATATCCTCTGCTATCGATGAAGTCTATACCGATGAAGGGGTCATTGTTCTTATGGATATGGGGTCCGCCGTCATGAAGACGGAGGAAGTCATAGCGTCCAAGAAGGGGAAGAAGATCCGTATGGTTGACTGTCCTGTGGCAGAGGGAGCAGTGACAGCAGCGATTTTATCCAGTGAAGGCGCCTCTTTTGAGGACGTAATCTTTGCCGCTCAGTCATCAAAAACAATGCAGAAGTTCTAAAGATTATCAGGAGATTCCCGGGAGAACTTAAAAAGAGTTCCATAGATTTCGGGAGAGTCGAACCACTTTTATTGAAATATAAGACCCGGTTTTTACGGCGGATTTGGTTTTCAGACAGGCAAAAAACCTGTAGTTTGAAAAGACAGATCGGGTCGTGCAGGCCGGGCCTTTTTTTGCTCTTTTCTGATAGATTATGACTCAGATGATATTTGGATTCAGATTGTGACTCCTTCCTCTTTTTGTATTTTCTTCGCAAAAACAGTATAGTATGTTATAATAAGACATTAATTGTGAAACAGGAGTAATAAAGTATGAATATCACGGAGCAGGAGTTTGCTTTTCCTTCTGACCACGCATCAAACGTCTTCGGCCAGTTTGATGTGTTTATGAAAAAAATAGAGAAGACATTGCATGTCACCATTATTTTCAGGGATGACAAGCTGAAGCTGATCGGGAGTGAGGAAAACTGCCGGCAGGCGAGAGAGGTGATCAGGCAGCTGCTGATTCTGTCTGAGCGGGGAAATGTCGTGACAGAACAGCAGGTGAATTACGCCCTGTCTCTGGTTATGACTGACAGGGTTTCTGCCATGGCAGACCTGGACAAGGATATTATCTGCCACACCATTCTGGGCAAACCAATCAAGCCCAAGACGGTCGGCCAGAAAAAATATGTGGATATGATCACGGAAAAAATGATTGTCTTTGGTGTGGGTCCGGCAGGAACCGGAAAGACATATCTGGCCATGGCCAAGGCCATCACAGCCTTCAAGGCGGGAGAGGTGAACAGAATCATTCTGACCAGACCGGCCATTGAGGCAGGAGAGAAGCTGGGCTTTCTCCCCGGTGACCTTCAGAGCAAAGTAGATCCCTATCTTCGTCCGCTCTATGATGCCCTCTATGAGATTATGGGGGCAGAGACCTTTATGAAAAATATGGAGAAGGGCCTGATTGAAGTGGCCCCTCTGGCTTATATGAGAGGAAGGACCCTGGATAACGCCTTTGTGGTTCTGGATGAAGCCCAGAATACCACTCCGGCTCAGATGAAGATGTTTCTGACCAGAATCGGTTTTGGTTCCAAGGCGATTATCACAGGAGATCTGACCCAGAAAGATCTTCCGGATTCTTCCCTGTCAGGGCTGGATGATGCTCTGCGGGTTCTGAAAAAAATTGATGAGATCGGGGTCTGCCATCTCACCAGTGAGGATGTGGTGAGACATCCTCTGGTCCAGAAGATTGTTACTGCCTATGAAGAGTATGATAAACAGAAAGAAGCCCGGGAACGGCGCAAGGAGGAAAAAGAGAAGCTGCGCAAAAAGAGGACCGGGAGAAAAGAGTAGTCTATGACAATTGAGATAGAACACAACTACCCGGCAGATTTTCTGCCGGATGATCAGACCATTATAGAAAATGTCATTCACACTGCCCTGGATTATGAGAAATGCCCCTATGAGGTCCAGGTCTTTGTTTTACTGACCGATGATGAGGAGATCCGGCAGATGAACCGTGATCACCGGGGGATAGACCGGGCTACAGATGTTCTCTCTTTTCCCATGGCAGAATATCCGATTCCCGGAGATTTCAGCGATGTGGAGAGCAGAGAACCTGACGCCTTCCACCCGGCCACCGGGGAACTGATGTTGGGAGATATCATTATTTCCATGGACAGGATGGCAGCCCAGGCTGAAGAATACGGTCACAGCCGTATTCGGGAACTGGCTTTTCTGACTGCCCACAGCATGCTTCACCTGATGGGTTACGACCATATGGTTGATGAGGAGAGACTGGTCATGGAACAACGGCAGGAAGAGATTCTTGCCATTTGCGGCTACAGCAGATGAATCAGGGAGAAGAAAGCGAGCAGGGCTATGGCGAAACATAAATACTATCAGATCATTATTGCGGGAGCAGGACCGTCGGGGATGACGGCGGCGCTGGTCTGTGCCCGGGCAGGATATGAAATCCTTCTGATCGACAGAAACAGCCAGGTGGGCCGGAAACTTCTGGTGACGGGAAATGGCCGCTGCAACCTGACCAATATGAAACAGAGGATGACCGATTACCGGTCAGAAGATCCGGAGCTTGCCTGGGGCATGGTCCGGTCTTTTCATGAGAGAAGAACTTTGGATTTCCTTCGTGACCTCGGTATTCATGTTACAGACAAGGATGGTTATGTCTATCCTTACAGCGGCCAGGCAGCCACGGTACGTGAGGCCTTTGAGAGGGCGCTGAACCAGGAGACAAAGATTCGGATTATGAGTGAGACTGAGCTGGTGGATGTCCGATTTCCCACTTCCAAGCGGAAGGGGACAAAATGGTTTCGGGTAAAAATCCGGAAAAGCATTCAGGACCAAAAGCTGGGATCCGGAAAAATGAAAGACAGGGATTCCAGCTTCAGGGAGGAACATTTTGACTGCAGCTGCCTGCTGGTTGCCACCGGAGGACTGGCCGGGGAGAAATTTGGCTGCCGTGGCGACGGTTTTTGTATTGCGGCTGCGGCAGGGCACAGGCTGGTCAGAAGGCTGCCGGCCCTGACTGCCTTGAAGACTTCAGCACCATTTGTCAGGAAGCTTTCCGGCATTCGGTGTCCGGCTGAGATTTCTCTATGGACTGAGGGGACTTTGCTGGGCAGCGAGAGCGGAGAATTGCAGTGGACCGATTATGGAATCTCCGGGGTTGCTGTTTTTCAGTTGAGCCGTTTTGCCATCTGTGCCCTGGAAGACAGGAAGAAGGTAGAGGCCAGGATCAGTTTTCTGCCCGGTCTCAACGGCCAGGATCTGAGAAGCCTGATGGAGCGCACAGGTGGTAAAGAAGGATACAGAAATCTGACAGAGGTATTTTCCGGCATTTTTCCCAAAAAGCTGGGTCAGGTTCTGGTCAGGGAAACCAGCTGTGACGGTGATACCATTATGAGGGGACTGACAGAAAAGGACTGGTCCGGGATTGAAAAAGCAGTGCTGGATTTCCCCCTCAAAATCTCCGGCTATATGGGTTTTGAGAAAGCCCAGACGACCCGGGGAGGGGTTCCGCTTCATGAGTTGACAGAAAAGCTGGAATCCAGACTTTGTCCGGGCCTCTTTTTTTCCGGAGAGGTGGCTGACGTGGATGGAAATTGTGGAGGATATAATCTTCAGTGGGCATTTTCCAGCGGGCAGAAGGCGGCGGAAGGAATGGTAAGCAAAATGAAGGAAATCCTGCCGCGGCCCATGGACCATGAAAAAAACTGACAGGAGTAGTTGGTGGAACATGATACGGATAAGAGAGTTAAAGTTAGGAATCAATCATAGAGAAGAAGACCTGGTAAAGGCTTTGGAAAAAAAGGCACAAGGCCAGAAGCTGATCAGTTACAGGCTGGTTCGCCGGTCCATCGATGCCAGAAAAAAGCCGGATCTCTACTGGGTCTATACCCTTGACGCGGCATTTCCCGATGAGAAAAGGCTTCTTCGCAGCAAAAAGAGCCCATGGACCAGGAGTCCCAATGTGCATTACCGATTTCCATCCTGTCAGGCACAGGTCAGCAAAGAAGATCGCCCAGTGATAGTGGGTATGGGCCCGGCCGGTCTTTTTGCCGGTCTGCTTCTGGCAGAAGCCGGTCTTGCACCGGTGATTTTTGAGCGGGGAGAACCTGTGGAGGAAAGGAGCATTACCGTGGACCGGTTTTTTTCCGGAGGCAGTCTGGACCCGGAATCCAATGTCCAGTTTGGAGAAGGGGGGGCCGGGACCTTTTCAGACGGTAAGCTCAACACCGTGGTAAAGGATAAGACAGGGAGAAATCGCTTTGTGCTGGAGCAGTTTGTGAAACATGGGGCACCGGAGGAGATTCTCTATGATGCCAGGCCCCATGTAGGTACCGATGTTCTGAAGAAGGTTGTGACCTCCATGAGAAAGCAGATTCTGGCCTGCGGGGGCCAGATTTTCTTTAATACAAAGGTAAAGGAACTTCTATTGAAAGAGACCCTCTCGGGTGACCGGGAGATTCGGGGTCTCCTGCTGGAGAAAAAGAATATCCTCCCTGCAGACCCGGTTCTGGAGGAATATCCCTGCCGTCATGTCATTCTGGCCGCCGGTCATAGTGCCAGGGATACCTTTGCCATGCTCCATCAAAAAAATATTATCATGACCCCTAAAGCATTTGCCATCGGAGTCAGAGTGGAACATCCGGCCAGAATGATCAATGAAAGCCAGTACGGAAAGGGCTATGATGAATCTCTGCCGGCTGCCAGCTATAAACTGACTCACCAGTGCAGGAACGGCAGGGGAATCTATTCCTTTTGTATGTGTCCAGGAGGTTACGTGGTGAATTCTTCCTCAGAGAAGGGCAGACTTTGTGTCAACGGAATGAGTTATCATGGAAGGACAGGAAGGAATTCCAACAGTGCCATTATCACCACCGTGACACCGGCTGATTTCCCGGACTCCGGGCCTCTGGGGGGCGTTGCTTTTCAGAGAATCTATGAGGAGAAGGCTTATCAGGCGGCGGGAGGAGCAATTCCGGTCCAGCTTCTGGAAGATTTTCTGCGCAAAAGGCCGTCTTCAGGTCTGGGGGACATACAACCTTCCATCAAAGGAAATTTTGGCCTGGCAGACCTTTGGACTTGTCTGCCTGATTATATCTGTCAGTCGCTCTGTGAGGGCATGGAAGCTTTCGGCAGAAGAATCAAGGGTTATGACAGACCGGATACCCTTCTGGACGGTGTGGAAACCAGGACATCCTCGCCGGTCAGGATCGAGAGGGACAGATTTCTGCAAGCCAACGTGACAGGTCTGTATCCCTGTGGAGAAGGGGCCGGCTATGCAGGGGGGATCACTTCTGCAGCCATGGACGGCATCAGGGTGGCAGAGACGGTGTGCGCTGATCTTGGAAATGGTTTGCCTGAATGATGTCAATCTGTTATACTAAGCCTGCTGTAGTTTTTTCGGGAGCTGATCCCGGCCCTGTTTCATCAAGAGGGACTACAGAGGGATACCTATTAGTCCTTGATAAAATGCCTGACAAAGGAGAATAATTATATGAATAACGAAGATATCGATAGAATTAATACTCTATACCATAAGATGAAAGCAGTCGGACTGACCCCTGAGGAACAGGAGGAGCAGAAACGGCTTAGAAAGGCTTATATTGCCAATATCCGGGCTAATCTCCGGGGTTCTCTCAACAATATTTCCATTCAGGAGAAAGACGGAACCATCACAGATCTGGGAGAGAAGTACGGAAAGAAAGCCGATCATAATTAGAAGTGCAAAGAAGTGACGGAAGGATTAATGCCGCAGATGTCAGAGTTCAATTTCAGCAGTATTTATAATGAAAAAAGACAACTGAGAATAAAGATGCGGGCCCTGCGTGACAGACTGACTGAGGAAGAGGTAAAGACTGCCTCTGCAGCCTGCCTGGAGCGTCTTCTATCACTCCGCGTTTTTGAAGACCATAAGTGGATTTATCTTTACCTTGCTTTCCATAAAGAGATGGATACCCTTTCCATGATTGATGCCTTCAGAAATGCCAGAAAGAGACTGGCAGTTCCCCGGGTGGAGGGAAAGCGGATGCATTTTTACGAGATTCATTCTCTGGACGACTGCAGGGCAGGGACCATGGGAATCCTGGAACCCTGCAAAGAAAATGTGACAGAAATTACGGAGCCAGGTCTTATGCTGATGCCTGGGCTGGCCTTTGATCAGGACGGGCACCGCCTGGGTTACGGCGGCGGCTTTTACGACCGCTACCTGTCTGGGCATGGGGGCCTCAGGACAGCGGGTATCTGCTATGATTTCCAGATCATAGACCATGTGCCCGCAGAACCTCATGATCTGTGTCCGGAGATACTGATCACTGACAAAAGAATCCTTTTTACCCCATTGAGATAAAGGAGATGCCGCATTAAAGCGGCTGTCTCGATAACGAAAAAGACAAGGATCCCATGTCCTGTGTTGTGTCAGCAAATGACAAACACGCCGGACATGGGAATCCTTGTCTTTTTATTAAGTTACTGATCCGTTTCAATGCGGCATGGGTTTTGTGTAGATTTGCAGAATATGGTGAATAATCTCGTGAAGGTGGGGGAGATACTCATCGATATTGGTGGGTTCCTCAAAAAGGATGCAGCTGTAGCAGGTGGAACCCACAAGTTCCACGATGGAGAAGAGCATCAGTTCCGGATAAAGGCACTGGATGTCGTTTTTTGCCATCAGATCCAAATAATATTCATAGATCATCATAGACTTCTCAGGCATGGGTTTTTCGATGACATTCTTGAAAATACCCCAGGACAGATTTTTGCTGATAAACTGCAGAAGTCCTGTGTCATGCTTCAGGAGATCGATAATGTAGTCCAGGACGAAGAGAAGCTGATTCTCAAATCCTTCCACCGGAGGCCTGGTAAGGGAGAGGGCCTGGTGGGCCCTGGAAAAGAGCTGGCTGGTCTTATGGATGATCAGCTTGTCCCGAAGATCATATTTGTCCTTGAAATAAAGATAGAAAGTTCCTTTGGCAAGACCGGCCCGCTTTACAATATCAGAGATGGTGGTCTTGGCGAATCCTTTCTCATGAAACAGTTCAAAGGACGTCTGAAAAAGAGTGTTCTGCTTTATTCTTTTGTTGGCGTCTACCTTTCCCATATTGATGGATCTCCTTTTTTTAGCTATCTTTAATTATCAGATAATCCAGTCAAAAAGTCAACTGAAAAAATGACCAAAGTTCATTTTCTATTTATTGAATATTATTATTGGTTTTAACTATTGACCAAAAGTCATTTTTAGCTATAATTATTTTAGCAGGGATTATTATATAATGAAAATAATCAGATTGTAAGAGGAGGAAAGAATTG
>JBGUIF010000175.1:0-4509 GCA_045112755.1 Anaerobutyricum sp. | reverse complement strand
AAGAGTTTCAATATCCGGCTTTATGGCTCCCTGTCTGAGAAGGTTGGCAAAAACCTCTGCCTGAGGCCGGGTATTCTCATCACAACTGACGATGATCCGGGATGGATAGAGATTATCATAAAGGGCCTTGGATTCCCTTAGGAATTCAGGAGAGAAGATGATATTGTCCATCTGGAATTTTTCCCGGACATGCTTTGTATAGCCAACTGGAATGGTGGATTTGATGACAATGGTAGGTTTGCAATCCTCATTCTGATCGGAAGTCGCAATCTGAATCTGCTTAATAACAGACTCCACTGCAGAACAGTCAAAGAAATTCTTTTTTGAATCATAATTCGTCGGGGCTGCGATAATAATGTAGTCCGCATTGGCATAAGCAGTATCACCATCTGTAGTTGCAGTAAGATGTAAAGGACGCTTTCCGTCTTTTGCTTCTGCCAGAAATTTTTCAATGTATTCATCCTGAATAGGAGAAATATAGTTGTTTAACTTTTCTATCTTTTCAGGGATGATATCTACAGCGGTAACCTGGTTATGCTGGGCCAGTAATACAGCCAGAGAAAGGCCGACATAACCGGTACCGGCAACAGCAATCTTATAAGGACGGTCCACATGAATCGGCGTGGCATTCTCGTCAATAAAAAGGTCATTCATATCAAAGTGAAGGATCTCAGAAATAGCCAGTAACTGGTTGACTGAAGGGGTGTATTCTCCAGATTCCAGTTTGCTGAGAACAGAGCGGTTCATACCAGTTTCTTTCGCTAACTGAGCCTGGGTGATCTTAAGAGCTTTCCTTCGTGATACTACAGTTGAGGAAAGAGTAGGGAGAGATAGAGTCTTCATAAGTATAGTCTCCTGAATGCTAATAATAATTTTTGTGTAAATCTATTTGCGTAAAAATGTTGTGAATAGCAACATAAATTGTATGGTAAATAAATTATTAAAATCTCTTAAAATATAGCAGAAGGGATAGATAATGTCAATGCTAACCAAGGGATTTTCATCAATAACCAGGGGGGTGAGAGAAAAAGATGAGATGAGAGAAGAATAAGAATAAAAATGTTGCTGAAAGTAACATTAAGAAAAGAGAGTAATTGGAATATTTCTTTGGATTTGATGTATAGTTTGATTTGCTGTGATTTGAGTGAAGGAAAATCGCTAATTGAAGAAGTAATACAGTATTATTAAAAGTGTTATGTGATAGGTTGGATATGCCCTGTCTTCCTGTGATAAGACAGCTATTATTTTCTCCTATTTTATAGAAAATGAAATCTATGATATGATAGAGCTAGATATTCAGCTCGAGGAGCACGGGCTGCCGTGGATCATCACTTGATAAGGCCGAAAATGACAGACTAGGGTGCCTGTCACCTTATGGACGCAATTGCGTAAGTACATATGAACCTGTAGGGTGCCTGTCACCATGAACACTTTGTGAACTCGAGTTTATAGTGGTGACAGGCACAATTATTTGTGGTATTATCCGTAAAGTCGGAATTATATTTGGGTAAAATCGCTGAAAAGATTTATCAGGTTCAGCTGGCTGATCCAGGAACATGGTGAACCAAGGATTGATAGAATTACAGAAGCATTGTATTCATAATCTTACTCCTAAACCTTTCTTATATTTCCTAAATATAGCATAAGAATAGGAGAAAAAGGATAAAGCTGAAATCATACTGAGCCATACGAAAAACTTGAGTTTGATTTGCTTCGCATGTTAGAATAATTGAAATAAGTGAGGTGAGTGCACATTATGAGTAATTATATTGAATATAAGGATAAGGCGGCATTTCATCCTGGTTATTATCTTAAAGAGCTTGTTGAGGAAAGTGGGATGACACAGGAAGATTTTGCTTTTCGCTTAGGAATTCCCCCCAAAAATCTCAGTCTTTTGATAAAAGGTGAACAAAGTCTGTCTATTGACATAGCAGCCAAACTTTCCAGAATGCAGGGAACTACAGTAGATTACTGGCTTGGACTGCAGAAAGCATATGATGAGAAAATCACGGAGTTCTTGTATGAAGAAGAATTATAAGGGTTTATTTCTATTACGAATAGCGTCATAATAATCAATTAGGAATAATAATACTTTGTGGACAGTGAGGGGCATGTTTTAACGGCTCAGGTAAAGAGCGCAGACTTTGATAATTACAAAGGGAGGCATGACGGGGGTTTTTCTCTGTACCTCTGTGACTTGATGATCAAAATAAATGTTGTTAAAATGAATAAAACTCGAACATGTTGGAAGCCACTTCAATTCCAGCCGAGTTAATAGAGGCTGAGTCAATAGAAGCTGAGTTAATAGAAGCTGAGTCAATAGAAGTTGCTTCAAGACAAGCTGAGCCAATGAAAGCCGGTTCAGATCCGATGGCGTCAGGTTATTATGAATAGGATATCATCTTCTGGTAAAAATAATATGAAAGTGAAGGTTAGATACACCCTGCCTTTGCTGATTTATGACATCATTGCGGTGAACTTTGCCTATTTTCTGGCTCTGCTGCTGCGGTTTGATTTCAGGTATTCTTTGATTCCGCCAGAATACCTCGATTCATTTTTTCATTTTTCGCCCATCTATACCCTTTTCTGTCTGCTGCTATTTTCCGGATTCAAGCTCTACAGAAGTATCTGGAGATATGCCGGCATGGAGGAGATCCAGCGGATCATCTACGTCTCGTTCATCTCCGCTGTTTTTCATACATTTTCCATTACCCTGCTATTTTCCAGGATGCCCATATCCTACTACATAAGCGGTGCATTTTTTCAGCTTATTTTTATTACTGCGATTCGATTTTCCTACCGCTTCTGGATGACGGCTTCTTCCAGGCCCCTGGAAAATGCTGAAATTACAGATGCCATCATGGTGGTGGGTGCTGGTGCGGCGGGCCGGATGATTGTAAAGGACGTGCAGCAAAACAGTGACACCTATGGTCAGGTGCGATGCATCATAGATGACGATCAGAGCAAATGGAATCGTTATCTGGAAGGGGTACCCATCGTCAGCGGTGGAAGGGACAGCATCCTGACTGCGGTAAAGGAATATGGAATCAATAAAATATTTGTGGCTATACCCAGTGCCGATCCTGTTCAGAGGAGAGATATCCTGAATATCTGCAGTGAGACCGGATGCGAGCTGAAAAATATCCCCGGCATGTATGAGATCGTAAATGGCGTGGCTAATCTTTCTTCTTTAAAGGATGTGGACATAGAGGATCTTTTGGGACGAAAGCCCATTGAGGTGGACAGCACGGAGATCTATCAGTCCCTGGCTGGCAAAGTCATCCTGATCACCGGGGGAGGAGGCAGTATTGGCTCAGAGCTGGTGCGGCAGATTTCCCTCCAAGGCGTGGAATCCATCATCATCTTTGATATTTATGAGAATAATGCCTACGAGATCCAGCAGGAGATTAAGCTCCGGTATTCCAATGTAAAGCTTTATGTTGAGATTGGATCGGTGAGGGACAGCCGGCGTGTCTATCAGATCTTTGAGAAGTACCGGCCCGACATCGTTTTCCATGCCGCAGCCCACAAGCATGTTCCCCTCATGGAAGAGAGCCCCTGTGAAGCCATCAAAAATAATGCCATTGGTACCTATAAGACAGCCTATGCGGCCATGGTCTACGGGTGCCGGCGCTTTGTTCTGATCAGCACGGACAAGGCAGTTAATCCAACCAATATCATGGGTGCCAGTAAAAGAATCTGCGAGATGATCGTACAGGCATTTGACCAGAAGATTAAGGAAGGCAGGGCGTCAGACTTGCCCGAGATGCATGTGCATGCCGATGAAGAGGTTGTAAGCAGGGCAGGAGGTAAGAAGCATTTTCCAGGTGATGAAGAAGTTGTAGGCAGGGCAGGAGGTAAGAGGCATTTTCCAGGTGATGAAGGAGAGATCAGGACAGAGTATGTCTCTGTAAGATTTGGGAATGTCCTTGGCAGCAGTGGTTCTGTGATCCCTTTATTTAAAAAACAGATCGAGACCACCAGGATCGTTACAGTCACCCATCCGGAAATCATCCGCTACTTTATGACCATTCCGGAGGCAGTCAGTCTTGTCCTCCAGGCAGCCGCCTATGCTAAAGGAGGAGAAATCTTTGTTTTTGATATGGGTGACCCGGTAAAGATAGATACCTTGGCCAGGAACCTGATTAAACTAAGCGGCCTCAGGCCGGATATAGATGTCAAGATTGAGTACACTGGCCTGAGAGCTGGAGAGAAACTCTACGAGGAGAAGATGATGGCCGAGGAAGGCCTCAAGACCACCCCCAATAAACTGATTCATATCGGTAATCCGGTACCCTTTGATATCGATCATTTCATAGAGGCCCTCTATCCCTTGATGCAGAAGGCCTATGACAACGACCCTGAAATCAGAATCGATGTCGAGAAGCTGGTCTCCACTTATCATGGTGAATCTCTATCACTATGAAGATATAAACGACAGTTTTTTGCTAATACCTTCTGATAAAAAATTTATCATTTAAACGATCTGATATGGATGATTAATTAGAT
>JBGUIF010000174.1:0-13744 GCA_045112755.1 Anaerobutyricum sp. | reverse complement strand
TAATGTCTTTGCCGATGGAAGATACCTGAGGTGTGGCCTTATAAGTCACCAGGATGACATCGGAATCTTCCATATCCTTTCCAGTCTTCATGGAAAAACCGTCCGACTTTTCGGTCATAGCGATCTTCACATCTCCCGTGATATCCTCCCCATTGAAGGACACTTTAATACTGTCCTTATCAATGAGGAAATCATCTTCGGCGGCAAATTTATCTTCTATGATCACATCTTTGGCCGTTACTGCATCCCTCTCCTGAGTCACACGGATGGTGTAGGAAGCGGTCTCCCCATAGTAATACACCTTTTTATCCGCATGCTTTTCGATCTGCGGATTGGGCGGGTTAGGAGTCACCTTCTCATCATCGGTGACCTTGAGCGCTTCGTCGGATACAGCCGTCGCGATGTTATCGATCTCCTTGCCAGACAGGTCCTTGTCCGTCACAATCATCTGATACTCGATGACCATCTGGGTCTCTGACGTGATGGGACCTCCCGGATATACCTCCCCTTCCGGATTCCATGACTCCAGATTCTCTGGATCTTTTTTCCCATAGAGGTCATAGCTGTCATGCTTCTCTTCCTTGACCAGATGTTTCTTTGTCTTTAAAACAAAGGTATTGTTATTGATCGTGGACTCATAGGTGCTCTCTTTTTCCTTGATGACATTTCCCTTGGAATCCATCAGGATAATGGAGGTTTTCTGCAGCTTTACGCCTTCGGTGGTGATGGTGTCATCAAAAATGAGGTTCCTGGCGATGGTACCCTTCTGGCGATTGATGGTGGTGATGGTATAGGTAACCGTGTCACCTACTTCATACTTTTCGCTGTCCGCCTTTTTGGTGATGACCAGTCTTGGAGAGTTGATATAGACCTTGGCATTGGCTGTCATGATCTTATACTTCCCGTCCTTGTCCTTCTCCACGTTCTTTGCCGTGGCAGTTGCAGTATTGATGGTCTCGGTGCCATTGACCTTTTCCTCAGCACTGCAGCTATAATGAATGGTCAGCTTGGCTCCTTTGGGAAGAAAGGAATCGGTCAGCTTCCAGCCATTACTAGATTTCGCAAGAGTAATGACCGGCGTCCGATCTTCGGTCTCGTTATATTGTTCTTTATTGAGTTGATTGGTCACATCCTTCGTGCCGGGGATCCGGTATCTGAAGATCGTTCCGTTTCCTCCGACAGTTTTAAACTCCTTTACAGTCCCATCGGATGCCGTCTCTTTGATCCGGATATCCTCATAGTTTAAAGTGAGGCCATCCGGAAGGGTCAGATCATCGATCAGGACATCCCTTGCCACTGTCCCATCATCGCCAGTACTTATCACATCCACCTGGTACTGGACTTTCTCATTTCCGGTCTCTTCTTCAAAGACACGGAACTCGTTGTCATAACGATTATCTTTCTTTTCTGCCTTATAGGGATTGATGTACTTTTTGGCAATGGAAAGGGCTGCCGTATTGATGTAATACTCACTGTCATCAGAAACGGTAGCCGCATTATCAGCTTTTGCCGATGCTGCGTTCTGCTGTTCTTTACCATTGCCCTTCTTATCTGCAATAGCATCAAAGGTAATGGTCGCTTCAGAATTTTTTACCATATAGTTGATGGTGGATTTCCAGCCGTTTTCCCCTTCTTTTGCAATCGTTGCTGTGATCTTTCTGTCCTCGGTCTCATTTCGGTATTCAGGATTTAGCTTGTTTGTCTGGTCTGCAGTTCCTGCCACATGATATTTTACGGATGTCGGGGCATAAGTAACCTTTAGGGTTTCTGCCTTTAATACCATTCCGTCCGGAAGAGTATCTGTGATCACGACATTGTTGGCAGTACCTTTGCTGTTTTTTACTTTGACAGTAAAGTGAGCCGCATCTCCGACTTCATACTCATAGCGGTCCGAAACCTTATCGATGGAAAGGTCGGCCGAGTTGACATGTCCCTCGGCGTCATCCTCTGCCTTTTTTCCCGGATTTGCAATGTTGCTGCAGGTAGCAGAGGCAGTGTTGTACATCTCCTTCTCATTACCGGATTCCAGAGCTTTGGAGTGTATCGTTACCGTCATGGATCCATTTCCAGCCAGGGTATCCGCGGCAGCAGTTATTTTATTCCCGTCATGAGAGGCTTTTGCCCCGGTTCCTCCGGCAGCAGAGACTTCCGTCACCTGGTACTCAGAAGGGATGGTATCCGTCATGGAAACCTCATAGGCATTGACATCTGCAGTCTTATTGGTCACTTTGATGGTCCAGACCACATCATCCCCAACTCGATGCTCATATTTGTCCACCACCTTGTCGATGGCAAGCTCGGCCAGCTTGATGCGGACTGTGACATCATTGGATTCCTTGTCGTCATAAGATTCCCCATTTTGCCCCCACATGACATTGCCTTTATTATGAAAGACTGCATAACCATCTTCCATATGTTTTTGTAGATCAACCCCATCTGTCAGCCTGCAGGGGATCGTTGCAACAAATGTCCCATAAGGGTTGGTATCAAGATAATCGGCTTTTGCCTTGATAGTCAGCTTCTTACCGGAAGAACTGATGTCAAAATGACTGGTCACATCAGTATTACCTTTCATGACCTTGGCCTTGCCGGCATACTCCACACCATCCACAAAGGTGTCATGCCAGCCGAATTTACTGATATTTTGGACATCATCACCAATGGTGGAGGTCAGGGTGTAGTTAAAAACTTCATCTTTCTTTGTCAGGTCATAGTTGGTCTTCCCATTAACTGCTTTGACTACCTTGGGTGGCGTGTAGTTCGTGGCACCAAGAGAGGCAGTAAAGTAGAAGAAGACACCATTTGTCTGGTCCAGAAAACTGCTGCCGCCGGCATAGTAGGAGCCTTTAAACTCATTATTTGCTTTAGTGAAGTTGGCATCCACATCCAGGCGGTATTTATTGGCTCCTGCAGACCCGTCCTTGTCCTTCTGGTCGGTGCTGGTATCAGCATAGACCGTGTTGTCTGGTATTCCATTCAGATCCTGTAGATCTGATCTTACATCAGCGGGAATGGAACTTCCTACCTTCAGAATGGAAGAACCCTTGTCTGCTGCCGTAAGTCGTCCGGGAGTCATCACTTCCAAAGCCTGGTTACAGTCGATATCCTGGAAGGTCAATGCTGTATGGAGGGTTTCTCCTTCTCCGATCCCCTCTACGGTGATAGTGAAGTGGCATTTCTTATAACCCTGAAAACGAACGGCACCAGGCTGGCCATCATAGAAAACGATGATCTTATCCGCACCGTTTGCTCCCCGAACATCATCAACTGCAAAGGTAATGGTATACTTTTTTCCTGCCAGTTCCACATTTGAATACTTGATACCATAGCGGGTATTATCCCGAAGATCCGCCCCGTAAACCGGCTTCATGGCATTGTATTCGGATTCGGACTGCTCGTCTTGAGCCCAGGAAGCATGCTTGCCTTGGGTCAGGTTAATATAGGACCTGTCACTGGCAGGCACCTTCTTCAGGGCATTGTAAAGGGACCAGCCTTCATCAGCCGGGATCCCTTTTCCGCTTTCTTCCTTTAAGGCTGCTTTCAGGGATGAGGCCGCATGGACCGTCATACTTCCCGAAGGCAGGATCGCTGTTAGTAACAAAAGCACGGCAAGGAAGAGCGAGGGAAAACGTCTCAGTTTCTGCCTCATAGATCTATCTCTCCTTTCTTTAATATTGCATAAAAAAAGACAGGTCTGCTTCCATGAATAGGAAATCAGATCTGCCCAAAAAATATTATCTTTACATTAAACTGGATTGTTTTTAGTCCGCAGGACTGTCACGACTCTTTTTCATCAATCCTCTCTTTCATCATAATCATCCAAATATTTACTGACTACTGAAAAAGGACAGGATGATCATTTTCCTGTCCTTTTCACTTACTTATTTCTTTCCAAAAAACTGGATCACCTGCTGTACGGATACCGGCAGGAACTGATTGGCGTCCACGCCGGCATCATAGCGTAGGATCCCCTCCTCCCGGTTCTTTAAGTTATAACTCTCATCCGAGTGGATATGCCCATGTACGTGGATGCTCCCGCTCTTCATCTTCGGCCAGGAGAGCATGGGATAATGCATCAGGGCGAAATAGGTCCCGCCTAAAGATACTGTCATGAAGTCCCTCATTTCAACAAAGAGGGAGGGATCGTACTTCTTATCATGATTGCCGGTCAGCAGATACTTCTTACCGTTCATCCTTGCGATCCACCGGTCTGCCTCTTCCGCCGTCATGTGATGGCAGATATCCCCCAGGATATATACCGTATCATCCTTATGGACTATAGCATTATAGTTCCTCAGCAGGCACCGGTTCATGTCTTCCACATCGGAAAACGGCCGGTCCCGCATGGTGATGATCCCGCGGTGTCCCAGGTGAAGGTCGCTGGTAAAATAGATCAAACCGCCTCACCCCCTATCTTGTGATGGTCTTCTTTCCTGAAGGCAGCTCATAGCGGAGTTCCTTTTTGGATCCATCACTGGTAAAAACACAGACCAGGCAGGTATTGTTATTCTTCTGGTCTTCTTTCAGATAGGAAAGGGCGCCTTCTGTCCTGTAGATAACCGTCTGCGTCTTTCCGGCAGGAATGGTAAGGGAAGATCTCTTTTCACAGTGCATCCACACATCTGTCCCATACCGGTCTGCTGCCCGGACATAGGAACATTCCGGTCCGCAGATCAGCAGGTCCTTTTTCAGGGTCACCGGGTTCTGGCTTTTGTTCCTGACACGGACCATCACCCTGTCAAAAACCTCATTATAGGATTTCCGCACTTTTCCGGCATAGGGGTTTCCCCTGTCTAAGGCAAGGGATACCGAGAAGGAAACTTTCCTGCTGTCAAAGACCCGCATGGTCTTAATGATCGTCTTCCAGCCTCGCTTTGTCTTCAGACGGATCCGGATCCTAGCCTTACCGGCTTTTTTGGCTTTCGCAATACCATACCTGTTAATACCGACGACCGAAGGTTTGGAGGATCTCCAGCGGATCAGTTTCGCCCGATCCTCCCTGGAAAGTCCGGCAGCACCTTTGACATAAACTGTCAGATCTTCCTTCTTCCCGGCCTCCAGGTAGTGGTTATCCCAGTCAAAACCGGGTCTCTTAAAATAGCGTTTGCTTTTCTTTTCGGATTCCCTGTGAACAGACGCCGCTTCAGATATGACCGGTCGTCTGATGATGCTGCCTCCCAGGAGCAGGGCCCCTGCGATCATTACTGCTGCCAGGATCTTTCTACTCTTTCCTTTCATGATGCTCACCGTCCCTCCTGATCCGGTCCTTATAGTCCGACTGGATATGATGCTCATTTAACAGTTTCTCTGTTCTGAGTTTATAGGCCATCAGACGAAGGAGATAAGCCGGGATCTTCCGGTTTCCCAGTTCCCAGTCCTGCATGGTCCGGTAGGGGATCTCAAAATACCTGGCAAACTCACTCCGTTTCATCCCACTTTCTTCCCGCAAATGGATCAGTTCTTTCTGTAATTCCATGATACCCTCCTTCTCTATACTTATATCTCTTTATTATTAAGTATACGCAATGCGTATATATTATTTATCATTATACAGATTTTTTGATCCGTTGCAAGCAGCAAATTGTATAATTATTAATGGCATTCTTCGGATGGTTTGCACAATAACAGTGGGAAAAACTTAATCGTTCAAAAAAGGAACATCCGCTGGATCAGGAATCTCTTCAAAAAAATCCTGATTTCCCAACGGCACATAGGACTGGACACCATGATCAGATGGCCTGTCCTCTCGATAATCCAATACACAAACTTCAGAAGCGATCATCATTGTATAAAAGCAGCGAGTACCATCTTCCTGATCAAAATATCCTGATTCTGCTCTTCCCCGTAAACTGATCCTCCCCCCTTTACGACCATGCTGTGCTAAATAGACTGCCTGCTGGTCAAAAGCAACACAGTTAAAGAAATCTGCTGTCGGTCTCCCCTCTTTTTTGTAATTTCTTGGAACAGCAAGTCGAAATCTGCATTTTGGTTTCGTAGTGATCTCTGGATCTCTTACCAAAAGTTTTGGCTCATCAACTAGTCTTCCCTCTAAAACCACACTATTTATCAATTTCGATCATCTCCTTCTTTATACTGTGTACTACATACCGCGAAGAACGAGGGCCTCCATTGGAACAGGTAGAAAGAGTCAGGATAAGGTCATCAGGCCTGATCTTGTCTTTTGCCGTATAATAACTCAGTTTTCTGGTCAAAAGGATCCATTCCTCTTTGCCGGCATCATCCTTAAACTCTGTCTGGAAAGTCTCACTCCTATCTTTACAGTCATAGGCAGCATAAATACGATAACGTATTGCTTTATCTGGCTGGTACAGATAGATCACCCGGTGTTTTTTCCAGAATGATTTTTTCTCATATTTATGGAGAGATCCGAACATGGACTTATTTCGCATGTTGTGACCATAAATGATAGTGTGGAAATCTCTGAAGTTTGGCGCATTCTCCGACTGTATGAAAACAGATCCCAGATAGGCTTTGTTCCCTTTATAATCCTTGTGGAGATACTCATTCCAAGTATGGCAACGAAGGACCGGATAATCGATTTTCGTTTCCGGAACCTGGATCCATGCAATGATATCCGGGTTGATCTTATGGAGTTTTTTCCAGTCGATCTCCCTGGAAGCCCAACCGGGGATTTTCTTTATCATTTTCTTCTTTTCTTCCGTTTTTTTGATCGGTGCTACATCCTTCTGAAGCTGCTCCATCTTCCGGTCATTTAAGTAGAAAGGCGCATATTCCCTAATAGCAAGTATCAAAAAAAACAGAGCTGCCAGCATCAAAACCCATGAAAAGCATCCGGCTCCTACGATTGCTCTATCCCTGTTTTTCATAAACTTCTCCAATCATTTCTTCCAGGATACAGGTCATCATTCGTATATTCCTTAAGGTAAGTATGGCTGCCTCCGATCTGGTCATCGGACAGTCTTTAGGCGGTAAAGCCTGCCATCTGCTTAGATGTTTATTTGAAAGAATATCTTCTACTGCCTTCTCCGTGAGATCCTTTGTCATGCACTGATCAGAACTCCCCCTGGTTGGCATACTGATCTGTTCCCTGGATACCTGCTCCTGATAGTTTGTATTATCACCAGCCGTATATTCTATAGTGATATATGTTGTCTGGGGATCAAAACTCCTTACATAAATCCGCCTTTCATACAGAGGAGTCCGGATATACTCAAACCGGATCAATCCAGTCAGTTCCAGTTCCCTCGTATACTTATCGACAGCGTACCTGCTGCAGTTCAAAGCCTCTTTCATCTTTCTCTTTGGAAGCAGGACATAACGATACCCCCTCCCATCGATCCAATCTCTTCTGCCGGACCGCTTCTTAAGGTCTGAGAGGATTCCAAATAGGATCCTGGCGCCATTCGTCAGATTTCTGTAGGTTTTTTCTTCCATCAGCTCTTTTGGTATCTTCACAGATTTTTTCATTTCACAGTTCTCCTTTCCTGCTACGGTGGGACCCCATGCCGATCGTTTGTGCCGTCATCTGGATTTCCATACATATCATGTAGGACCCTGGACTGGTAATAATGATCTATAGTCATCGGAGCATTATATAAGGCAGCTAAAAGATAGCTTTTGATGTTGCTGATCTTTGTCGTGTTGCTCTTCATGCAGGTTAAAACATATTGGATATGGAACATCCTGATCTTCATGAATTGGCTCTTTACTACCGACACCGGTCTTTCCACACCAGAGATCTTGACTACTGCTTCTTCCGGCAGGACCAATATGTCTGCCATGATCTCAATCAATCCATCTATCAATCCTCTGTCATCCGGAAAATCATAGACAAGGATATCGTAATCCACCAGGTCTTTAATAAAAGAGACCATATCATTGACAGATCCTTTTTGACCGGGTTTACTCTGATAAGATTGATCAGTCTCACTAATCTTAGTCTTATTATTATCAGTATTATTAGATGGTGATTCCCACAACTCTTGATTATTGTTTTTCACACTTCCAGTATGGTGATTATCACAATTCTTAGGGCTAAAAAAAATATCCTGGTCTTTAGGCAGGATACTTGCAAAATTCTTCACGTATATGACATTGGGCTTTCCAAAACCCTGTCGTTTCTTTTCGATCAATCCGATACCATGTCCGGTATCCAGTTCTTTTAACAGGCTGACTGCTTTCTGGCTTCCGCATCCCAGCCTCTTCATGATCTCCTGGATCGTGCAGTAGATATAAACACGTCCCTGGTCATCAAACCAGTTGTTCCTGAGGCTGAGCTGCATCCGGTCAAGTAATATCCCGTAAAGGATCTTGGCTTCCGCCGATACATTCTGATAGTATTCATGCGTAAACAAGAGTTTTGGCACTCTGTAATAGGCATAATACTGTGCATGTTCCCTGCGAAAGTAGTCCAGCTCTTTTTGCCTCCTTTTACTCATGATTATCCGGTTCTCATCTCCATCTGTGAGCGGATCATATTTTTCACGGCTTCATAAGGCGTTGGATCCGGAACTCCACAGAAATCACGACGGGCGATCCGCTCTTCTTTGATCTTTCTCATTTTCCTTTGGTGCTTTCTTTTTTTCATAGTAATCCCTCACAATCTGATCCCTTCACGGACTTCCCTCATGATTGAGTTTTCCTGTCCGATCAGGAAATTACGACGACATCCGACATTCCGGGGAACGAAGGGCTTTTTAAGCCAGTTTACACTTATGTTTACGTTTTTTTCTCATTCTCCTGTTCTCCTCTCTGGTAATCCTTTCGATCGCCAGAGAAGCAGTAGGATCAAAATAACCGCTGGCATTTCGCCAGGACCTGGTCTCTTTGATGATGGGCCTTACGGCCTTCTGCCTGCTTAAGATCCTTTGTTTTACTACTGCATCCATTTGTTGTTCCTCCTTTCCTGAAATGGTTTCTTGTTTTGTTCCCGGGAAATACTTTCCCGTTCACAAGGCCATTATGTCAGAACCCATCATCCAATTGAAGGTATTGACGATACCCCTTTTTCATCAAAAATATGCTGTTTTTAAGCCTGATTACTATGATGCAGAACCATGGATCATGTTTTTATGCGGTTTTCAGATGGGGTATTATCAATACCCATTAAACTAAAAATATTTTAAAAAGGCTGCTGGAAATCATTTTGATCTCCAGCAGCCTATATTATCATCGTCTATGACATAAGCCTTTTATATATTTTTATCCTAACTTCACACCGTCTTCTCCATAACCATCAACCAGATTGGTAAGTGGTCTTGCTCCTGCCTCCACCAGCTTTCGGTTGACTACTTTTACCGGATCATTGTACCAGTTATTGAGTGCATACTGATACAACATCATGTCGATCCCCTCCTGGAATTTACTGGGACTGGCTTTGATATAGTCCATGCTTAGTGCAGGGGGCAGATGCAGAGCAAAACAGACAGCAAGTATGGATCGGATGGAAAACACTGTTTCAGAATCATTTCTCATCTTACGGATCACCTCATAAGACAATCCGGTCTCTAAAGACAATTTATCGATCGAGATTTTCCTCTTCTTCATCAAAGATACTGTCATCTGGTTAAAGTTCTGCGTAATCGACCTGCGGAGGAACAACTCCTTTTCCATCTGTTCCCGTAACTTTTTACCTTCTTCAGTAACAGGGCTTTCTCCATTCCGGCCGACAAAATGAATCTCTTTTCTTCCCCTGCCTACACCTTTTTGAAAAACGCCATTGATCACTCTGTCCCATAAATTCTGATAGGATACAGAAAAAACGAGACAGCATTCTTCCATATGTTCTCTGGCATAATAAGTCAGATGACGGATCCCAAAATGGTCAGCACCAATATACTTCTCATGGTTGATGCAGTAATGACCTTCTACATACAAATAGCTTCCGCTATTGATAATATTTCGGAATTCAGGGTTTCTTTTATATTCTGCTATCGCATCTTTTTCACTGACGGTATAGGTCTGATTATCAGCAAGGCGGGATATGTAGGACGGCACAAGGCCACCATTCGCCGATTGCATGATACCCCGAGCTTCCTTATAGCCGAAATCGATCAATCTGCTCCTGGCCATGGTTTTAGTGACACCATAGTAATTGGAAAAATCATCGATCATCTTATTTATAGTCTCAAGATCCCGGATTCCTCCATAATATTCCAGGAGCCTTTCAGCCCGTTTCATCCCGGATCTTTTTTGGATCATAAAATAACGTGGAAAGGTATTTGCCTGAATCTCCATGATATCAACCGGTGTCCATTCATTATCCTTTCGATATTCATTCTTTTGCCTGCTTTTCTGCCTCTTACACATGTAGGAACAATAATCATGCCCATGAGTCTTTTGCAGCATATAAAATGAGATTCCCAATATCATGTGGGATCCTTCATGCGCGATAGTCGAGCTTCTGCTTCCCGGTGTTACCATCATTTTTTCATTCACGATGATAGTTCCCGGATTGATCTTTTTTTTAATGATCTCTTCCTCATTATGACTAAGGATTTCCGCAATTCCAAAATCAAAGAAAAACTCTCCTAATACTCCATTCTCAGGGAAAACACCTTTGATCACAGTAAGCCCCATCCGCTCCACAAGTTTTTCTATATTGACCGGAATATCCCTGCCATAGTATTCTGGGAGATATTTTCTTAAGAGCCATTCAGCAAGCCTATCATAATCCTCCCTCCGCAGCACTGGAAGAAGATATTTATTCATGGGTATACTATTAGGAGTAGTGATCAAACTATACTTTTCATCAAAGATCAGATCTTCCAGATAACAACTCATGACACAGGGCACAAAATTAAAGCGATAACGAAGTCTTAATTCTTTAGAAACACTGTATCTATGTCTTAGACTGGTATTGCCTCTGACAACCTCCTCTATCTCAATTACTGCTTTCACCAATATATCGACCCGAAACCTATGCAGAGGCTGCTGAAAAATAGACTCTGGCCGTATAATGCGGCAGTTTTTTACTTTTATACTTGCAACAGGCCATTGATTTCCATTTCTCTGAAACATCTCTGGGACCTGCCCTGCAGCGAAAGTCAGATCATCCACAAAAGATCGATGAAAAACCTTTTGTAAAACATCAATGACAGTGTAAGGTTTATAACTTTCATCAATCCTTGTAGGATTATATAATTTTTCCTTTTCTTCTTCCGATGTGATCTTCGAAAGATTTAGGGCGTGTGGGCTTCTGTAAATGCTTGCTTCTCTCAATGTCATTCCCCCATTATCCTAAAGAAACATCCTGTCACTACCATCTATTACATGATCAGATTATCAAAGTCTTCCTTTCTTCATAAGTAAGTCGATGTAATATGGATTTTATCACATTATTTTATGTTTGTAAATGCAGTTATATCCTTTACATATGTAATTTAATGTGTTATATTAGATTAAAACAAGCCTTTTGATACTGCAATTATTATTTTTTTCTATTAATTTATAGAACATACTGATTTCTTGGAGAACAGTATACTTTTAATACAAAGGAGAATATCATGGCTCGAAAAAGCATTAAGCGATCCACTTCCGGAACCGGCAAAGTGATCGACCTTAAAACGGGAAAACCCGTTGAAAAGCAGAAACGTCCAGTGATCTGTGAAAGAATCCAGTATTACAGGAACAGGGCCGGAATGGAACAGAAAGAATTGGCAATGCGTATAGGTATTACAGCAAATGCCATAAGTAATTGGGAAACCGGCAGATCCAGACCTGATATCAATCTTATGCCTTTGATCTGTGAAGCTTTGGATATCAGCCTTTATGAATTATATGATATGGAAGAACCTGGTATCAAATATACGGCCAGAGAGCAGCTCATGATCGAAAAGTACCACCAGCTTTCTCCCGGTCATCAGCATGCCATAGATAGGTTGATCGACAACCTGATCGACGCAGAATATGCTGAATCCTGTCCGGATATCCGAGTGCTGGATTTTTATGAGAGATCTCTTGCTGCGGGCATTGGAGACCCTACTGATTTTGATGAGCAGTTTACTCCGATCTATCTTTACAGTGATCAAATAAACCCTTGTGCAGATGCTGTTTTCTCTGTGAATGGAGATAGCATGGAACCAGCATTTCATGATAAAGATCTGGTCCTGGTAGAACGAATTCCAGATGGTCGGGATCTGCAATATGGTGAGATTGGTGCTTTTATCACCGGAAATGAAACATATATCAAACGATATGAAAAAGATGGTCTTTATTCACTGAATGAAAAGTACAAACCCATGAACTTTAAAGGGGAAGAAAGCGTTTATCTGATTGGAAGAGTTTTGGGAAAACTCGACCCGAGAAATATCGCTGATGAAAAGGATGTGGAGAGATATCATTATAAACACACTTCTCTGTTATAATTAATAATGATCTTAATCATCGACATCTGTACAACTCGTATAAAATAGAGATTTTTAAGGTAATCTTAAAGCTTATCAGATTGTACTAAGTCGACTCAATCAACTCTAGTACCAGTTATTTTTCTATTTGTCAGATGGAAGCATTATGAAAAAAGAAGTGACAACAACCGTTAATCATAGTAATGCACCTCTTAAGATTGCATTAATAACGGATACTCATAACCATGGTATGAGAAAGGTTGTCACTTCTCTCAAAGAGTGAATCTCGAGATTATCTGTATTGCTAGTGACTTTTTCTATATTTGTCTTCTGGAGAATGGTCTAAAAAAGAGTTTAACAAAAAAGTCCATTCAACTCAGTTTCATTATGTTACTTTCAGCAACATCTTTATACTGTTTCTTCTCTCATTCTATCTTTTCTCTCAAATACCCTGTTTATCATTGACATTATCTATCCCTTCTGCTATATTTTAAGAGATTTTAATACTTTACAAACCAGAAAATTTATGTTGCTATTAACAACATTTGTTTGTTGACACTTAGGAGAATATACTTATGAAGACTCTATCTCTCCCTACTCTTTCCTCAACCGTAGTATCACGAAGGAAAGCTCTTAAGATCACCCAGGCTCAGTTAGCGAAAGAAACTGGTATGAACCGCTCTGTTCTCAGCAAGCTTGAGTCCGGAGAATATACACCTTCCGTCAACCAGTTACTGGCTATATCTGAGATCCTCCACTTTGATATGAATGATCTTTTTATTGACGAGGATGCCACGCCGATTCATGTGGATCGTCCTTATAAGATTGCTGTTGCCGGTACCGGTTATGTCGGTCTTTCTCTGGCTGTTTTACTGGCCCAGTATAATCAGGTAACTGCAGTAGATATCGTCCCCGAAAAGGTAGAAAAGCTTAACAATTATATCTCTCCGATTCAGGATGAGTATATCGAGAAATTCTTAGCAGAGGCTAAAGACGGAAAGCGTGCCTTAAGTCTTACAGCAACTACAGATGGTGATACTGCTTACGCCAATGCGGACTTCATTATTATCGCAGCCCCGACGAATTATGATTCAAAAAAGAATTTCTTTGACTGCTCTGCAGTGGAGTCTGTCATAAAGCAAATTCAGGCTGTGACTTCCGATCAGAATAAGGATTGCAAACCTACCATCGTCATCAAATCCACTATTCCAGTTGGCTATACAAAGCATGTCCGGGAAAAATTCCAGATGGACAATATTATCTTTTCCCCTGAATTCTTAAGAGAATCCAAGGCTCTGTATGACAATCTGTATCCTTCCCGGATCATCGTAAGTTGTGATGAGAATACCCGGCCTCAGGCAGAGGTTTTTGCCAACCTTCTCAGACAGGGAGCCATAAAGCCGGATATTGAAACTCTT
>JBGUIF010000173.1:0-8861 GCA_045112755.1 Anaerobutyricum sp. | reverse complement strand
AGGATCCCCAATGTCCAGCAACTGACACAACACAGGACATGGGGATCCTTGCCTTTTTTTGACGAGACAGCCGTTTTTGATATGCTCCCTTTTTCATTATCTTAATATGTACGCAATAATTTCGTAATGGTGCCTGGCACCCTATTAGTAGCACCCTATTAGTAGCCTGCCATATCATAGCTGATTTCGTCCAGCATAGCATGTCTGTACTCCGCCCAGCTGTACTGGTTCATATAGTCTCCCAGATAAGAATATTTGGACTTTTCCTTCTTCTCCATCCAGTCATAGAGATCGCACTCAATCCGGTCCTTGGCGATGGCCATACTGCCCCGCTGCTTGATAATGATTCCCTTGAGTTTCAGCCGGTTGAAAGTGTTCTGCAGATCCTGTCTGAGATTACAAAGGTAGGAAGCCTTCTTTTTGGGGTCTCCCTCATCCTCCCAGAGGGAGGCAATAATCTCTCCGTTGGTGGTCTGAGCCCCGTTGTTATTGACCAGAAGGGCCACGATTTCTTTGGTTCTGGAATATTTAAACTCCACCGGTTTCCCATCCACAAATAATTCAAAATTACCAAAGGTTGAGGCAAAGACACGCTTAGCCTTCTTCTGGATCTCCGGATACCGCAGGTCTTCTATCTCCCTCTGGACAGATTTCTGAGACAGAGGCCGCAGCACATAGCCGCTGGCATGGATATTCAGGGCATCATAGCCATATTCCTTGCTGTCCGAGAGGAAAATCAGATTGACCATAGGATAGAGGTCTGTCAGGTACTTGCCCAAGTCCAGCCCGTTCAATTCTGTCTGCTCCACAGAAATAAAAGCGATATCAATCTCCTTTTGCCTGGCTTCCGCCAAAGCTTCCAGGCTGGAAGTACAAGACAGGATGTCCAGTTCCGGTTTCTTTTTCTTTATGATTTCGGATAATTGTTCTAACTCATCCACATGCTCATTTACTAAAAGTATCGTCATGGCATCATCTCCTGAAATCTCACTTCTCTGATTTCCTGCTTCTCCCGCTCCTCCTTCGTCATACTAAGCGGATTCAAGGCCCCCACCAGTAGCATATCTCCGCCATGCACCACTGCCTCCCGGAGGGGTCCGGCACTGAGGTCTGCGATGACCAAAGCTGCAAAACGGTCGTAGTTATCCTCATCGATCACTGGAAAATGATATTTCATCCGGTACCAGTGTCCCGGATCAAAGCTCATACTGCCGGTGTAGAGTCGGTCGGCTGTCGCCTCCACCTCGTCAGGCCCTGCAATCTGTCCGGGAGCCATCCCCACATCCTCGCAGAAAAGCATACCATAGGCCCGCAGGATCCGGTTTCTGATCGTATCCTTTTTTCCCCGTCTCTCTATTTCCGTGTCCATGATTTTATAATAATAATCCTGTGCTTCCTCCGATTCATCAAAATTGACAATGGCATCATAAAAAGCACGGTCGATCAACTGTTTCAAAGTATCATCCTCCTCTCAGGCAGAACATGACTCAGGATGGCTGTTTCCGCCTTTTTTCATTCACTCAGATTATAGCATTATTTAATTTTAAATACCACAAAATGCTGTGATAGTTCTGTGATAGTTCCCGTGATAAGATATGGCTGTAAACAAAAACAAAGCCAAAACTGTTCGATTCAGAGTAAACGATACAGTTTGAATAAAAAAATAATAATTCGATTAGAAATCATCGAATCAGTATTACGAATAAGATAAAAAACAGAGGAAAATCAGGAGGAGAATGAAATGAAAAAAACAATCGTTACAATGGGAATCTTTTTAACAATGGCAGCAGCAGCATTCACAGGCACGGCATTACCGGCATCCGCCCATTGCGTTGACGCTCCGGAAATGCACCTTACGGCATCCTCAGTCAACGAGACTTTCGACACCACAGATGCCGGCGCTACAAAGAACATCCTTGACAATGATCCTCAGGAATGGATCGATGATGATGAAGACTTCTCTATCATCAGAGGCAGCAAAAATGCTCTGGAATTCAGAACAGATCCTTCTGATACCAAAGGCAGCGTAATCGGACAGCTTCACGATGGTGACGAAGTCATCATGACAACCCGCTGGGATGGAGATTATGCATGGGTTTACAGCGAGGACCTGGGCTGCTACGGCTGGGTTAACGGTATTTACCTTGGCTAAAGGTATCTAGCCGGGATAAAGGTGTCTTACCGAATCAAGGTAAAGATAACTTAGGAGGAATAAAAAATGAAAAAAATAGTCGCTATGATGGGAATGTTTTTAACATTGGCAGCAACAACATTCACTGGGACAGCTTTACCGGCATCCGCCCAGGCTGTAAACGCAAAAGCCGCCCATCTCGAGTCCTGGAGCGTGGATGACGACTGGAGCGACAATGAAGAAACATCATGGAATATCCATGATTACGAATCTCAGAACTTAAGTGACGAGGATAATGACCTTGTTACCGTCAGAGGTACCAGGCACTTCCTGGCTTTAAGGAGTGACCCGTCCAACTCTGACAGTAATATTATCGCCAAGCTTTACAATGGAGACAAGGTACTCCTCACCAATTCCTGGTCTGGCAGCTTTGTAAAAGTCTACTCCCCGGATTATGACTGCTACGGCTGGGTCAATGGAAACTATCTTTGCTAAATCATTTTCTGATAATTATATAAATAATAACTTTTAAAAATAACTTTCATTATTCTCTTTGTATTCCTTAACAATCAAAAAGGCCGGACAACGAGCAATCGTTATCCGGCCTTTTCAAATTATGAAAATCTCTTAAATCCCTTATTTTACTTAAAAAACCTGTATTCTATTTAAGATATTTCTTGCGGTTGGCTGCCGTGTTTTTTATCCACTTAAAATTCTTGCCGTTTTTGTTTTTTGTGATGGCTTTAATACTTTGGTTATACTTTTTCCTGGAGCATTTTTTAAATTTAGCACTGTATTCCCAACGATGATCATCATAATTATACTCAGTTTCAGTGCCCGTGGGTCTCACTTTCCCAGAGGACAGTCGATAATAGTAACACCAGTTTCTTTTGAAATTATCAAAACTATAATCTCTGATAATACCAATCTTCTCATAATATCTCACCCGCTTCATCAAGGAGCATCCCAGGGCACCTGCCTTCTTCAGCCTGCCCTTCCAGTAGATATAGACCATACCATCACCAAAGACGCCATGACTGGGTCCCCTGGTATTATGGATCACCAGCTCAGGGACATCATTGTTATCAATGTAGGCTATGGCAAAATCCAGTTTACTCATAATCTGAGGTTCATACTCATCATCATCCCAATCAATCTTCCTTTTTGACAAAAACCTGCGATAGGCCTTAAATGCTTTCGCCTTCTGCGTGCTGGCTGATGCCTGACAGGAAAATATTCCTGCAGCCAGCGGAATCGCCAGCAGCGCCAGCAGACATAACAGCCAGGTTTTTTTTCGGATCGTCATACCATCACTCCCCCTTTTTTTTGTAAATATATGCTATTTTAATCTTCCTCTGATGATAGGTAGTCTTGTTTCAATTACTTCTGTCCTGATATCAAAGATTTCAGTTCTTCATAGATCTGCGTCTCCAGAGGAGGACATCCCTTGATACAGAAATCAAAACCGGAGGTGCAGTTTCCCACGCCGATGGATCCGGACTTTCCTCTCCATCCCTGCCCGATGGAAATCTTTCCCGGCAGTTTTTCCAGAAGTCCCTCCTCCTTCAGCAGCTGCAGGGCCGGAATCAGGTAGCCGTAACAGGCAGAACAGGATTCCACCTCCTCCACTGCATCCTGCAAATGGACGATTTTTCGCTCCCGGGGCAGGTCCTCTTCAAACGCCTGGCCCAGTGTACGGACCAGGGCTTGATCAAAATTCATGCTTCCACTGCCAAGAGCTGCGGACATGGTCACGTAGGGAACCTCCTCAGGGTCTATATGCAGCATTCTGCAGACCATGGTATCTACCAGAACCGGATCCCTGGCGGCCATGATGCAGTTTCTCACCACAGGATTGCCCCCATCTTCAAAGTCCAGGTCTCCGCAAATGTGATCCACCAGGATAAAATCCTGACGGATTCCCGCGGATAGATGGGCAATGGGTTTATGGAGCCCCATGGAATGAAAATGCCGCTTCTCCGAGTTGGGAATCAGCCCCTTCATATTTTTGAGTGCGCAGGTAATCCTGGTCTGACAATGTCCCTTTAAAACCGGGACATTGATCATAAAGTCTATATCATCCACACAGGCGCAAACCTTCAGCTTCATACCGGCACAGTTCTTCACACGGTACTGGTCTTTCTGGGCATCGAGCAGGGTCACCCCATATTTTCGGGCCAGCTCTTTATATCCGCAGACCTCAAAAGCCTGAGACGTGCGGTCTCCCACCCAGGAACCCTCGGCAATCACAATCTTCTCAAAGCCCCTAGCCTGGAGGTATTCCAATATACCGGCAATCAGCTCCGGATGTGTTGTGGCTCCCCAGGAAGCCTCCGACGCTGACACCAGGTTGGGCTTAATCCCTATCCGGCTGTCCCTGGACGGAATAAGCCCGGCCAGGTCGGACTCCTCGAGAATCCGGATGGTATTTTCCTTGAAGTCCCGTCCATAGATACGGATAATCTCATTTTTCCGAAGCATGATTCATACCTCTCTGTCATTCTGATCAAGATAAGCACTGCGGCCTGATCTCTAATCAAATATTACCACAATCAGGGAAAAATGTCTCCCGGAAGTCTTCAAAAGAGACCTAAAAAAACATGATGATGACCTCAGGCCCACAAAAAAAACCGCCGGCAAAAAGCCGGCAGTTCGTTTTATTATTTGATTGCCGCCTCATAAAGGCTGGCCACTGCATCCCAGTCAACCACTTTAAAGAATTCACTGACATAGGAAGCCCGCAGGTTCTTGTATTTCAGATAGTAGGCATGCTCCCACACGTCCAAAGCTAAAATAGGGGTATTGCCGGTGCCCAGGCTGATGGGATTATCCTGGTTCCCACTGTTGGATAAGACGAGGTCTCCCTCCGGCGTCACAGACAGCCAGGCCCATCCTGAGCCAAACTGCCCCACTGCCAGGGCTGAAATCTTCTCTTTGAAGTCTTCAAAACTGCCGAAAGCTGCCTCTATTTTCTCCTTAAGCAAACCGGTGGGCTCGCCCCCGCCATTGGGGCCCAGAGTCTGAAAATACAAATTGTGATTATAATATCCTCCACCATGATTGCGGATGCCGTTTCTTAAGGCCTCATCAGGGATCGTATCCAGATGTGCCAGGAGCCAGCCAATCTCCTTGTCCTGCACTCCGGCTTTCTCTGCGAAAGAATTCAAAGTTGCCGTGTAGGCCGCATGATGTTTTCCATGATGTGTCTCCATCGTCAGAGCATCGATTACCGGTTCCAGGGCATCATAGGCATATGGTAATTGATATTGTTTAAACATAAAACAACCCTCCTTTTCATTAGTTTCAATGTATTACTAAACATTTGAATTACAGTTATTGATTAACCATAATTTACCATACTCCCATGAAAGAAACAAGCAGAATCCCTATTCCTACTGGAAGCATTTTGAGAGCATTTTGGAAGTGTTTTGGAAGCATTTTTGGAGATCATCCTTTGAAATCATCCTGCAAAAACTGCTGTCAGTCCTTAAATAGATCCGGGTCAATCTCCTCCCGGTCCTTCTTCTTAAGCTCCGGCTTCCAGCCTCGTTTCTTCATGAAAATGCGGACAATGACAATCACAATGATAAGAAGGATAATGGCAGGGATGTGATAGAGAATCCAAAGAGCGAGGTCTGCCATACCCTCCACAAAACTCTCGAATCCTTCCTGCAGCCTGCTTTTTGCTTTCTGGCCAAAACCGGCTTCCGGGAGCTCTCTGTATTCTTCCACTTCTTTTAAGGAAATGTTGACCCTGGCATAATCCACCTGGTCATCAAGGTCTTTCAGAGTGCTTTCATAGGAATCAAGCTGAGCCTGGACCTCTGTCAGCCTCTTTTCCACCATGATCATATCCTCGATGGTATCTGCCTTCTTCATCATATCAAGGAGCCTTTCCTCCTGAATCTTTAAGGCTTTGATCTGAACTTCCGTATCATGATAATAAGCTGTGACATTATCGACAGCCTGACTCCTGGATACCACAGAGCCAATCCCTGTCATGCCTTCCAGAAAAGAAGTGTAGGAAGAGGTGGGAACCCGGATGACCAGACTGTTATCCATAAGCCTGCCTTCTCCCGTCTCCTGGTTCTCATTCTTTCCCTCCCCATATCCATCTGCATCATATCCATAATAAGCTTTGGCATAGGAGTTCTCATTTTCCGCCTCTATATAACCGCCGGCGTTCTGTATGGCTTCTTTCAGGTCTTTCAGACTTTTTGCATAATCCAGGGTCTCGATATGAAGATCTGCGGTATAGATCAGCTTCTGACCATCTGTAACATCCTTTTCGTTCTTCTTGGCCTGATTTACTGAGGATTCATCTTTTGATGTTCCCTGGACTGACGACGCTGTTCCCGTCTGTCCATCCGCCTGATTCATGGGGTTTGCAGAATCCCCCGCGGCAAAGCCGCTGTCACCATTCTGGTACGCACCCTCCTCCCCATCATAGTCGCTGACTGCTGAGGGTTCACTGTATTCGTAAGATTCCTCCCCGCCTGAAGATTCAACATCCTCTACCTCGCTGTAGCTTTTCATCGTCGAGGAAGAATGATCGCCATTTCTTGTACCGCCCACGGCGAGTCCCAGGAAAGTCCCCACAAAAAACAGGGCGCAGGCCGCTGCCATATAGGTAAATCTACGGTATCTTCCCGGTTTTCTCTCTGGTCCGGCAGTATCCCTGACTGCCTTTATCCCTATTTCCTTCTGATCTGCATTATCCTTCAACGGGGACAAGTCCTCCCCATCCCTGATTCCTTCCAGAACTCTCTCTGCCATCTCCGGCGTAACACTAAGGCGGGACATGACATCCTGATATTTATTATTCTCCAAAATCATATTCCTCCTTCAATATCTTTTTCAATCTCTTCCTGCCCCGGTTAAGTCGGACCCTCACAGTCGACTCTGTCAGGGAAAGCATGTCTGCAATCTGTCTGGTGGAATACTCCTCCTGATAAAAGAGATGGATCACTTCCCGGTAGATCTCCGGAAGCTCCCTCACCGCATCCCACACATGCCCGAGATCCTCCCTGTCGGAAGAGACCAGCTCTTCCTTCAGTTCATCATGAATCCGGATCCGATTATGCTTTATCTTGTTTTTGGACAGATTGGCAGTCACCCGCATGAGCCAGGCTTTCTCATGTCCTGCACTCTCAAACAAGGGGGCAGCCTTTATATATCTGATGAATGTCTCCTGCAGAATATCCTCCGCATCCTGCAGATTATGAAGATAAGAATAGGCCAATCTCAATATGCTGTCCCCATAATCCGTGAGCAGAGATTCTGCCCGTTTCATTTTATCCACAGATTCACCTCCCGGCTTCTAAAAAACCAAATACGTATTTGTCTTTCACTTTATATACAATCCAGCAAGGAAAAATGTTTCCGTCTATCATAAAATCATATCATATTTTATTCTCCTCACACCAATGCACCAGCGGATCATCACATTGGCAAACTGGTAATATTTTATTATCTCGTTGTGCCCATAATAAATCAATGATATAATATTTTTAAAGCCAAATATAAGTGGGCTTTGATGAGAATCTCTGTAACCAAATGTCACCGGGTTTCATGACAATGATCACCGCTGCTTCATGAGGCCTATACACAAGGAGGAAAGTATATGACACAGAAAAACCATACTGAGAAAAGATTTCTGCCTGTTCTTTTACTGGCTCTGGCACTGTTCATCGCCGGAATCATCCCTGTGGGAGCACAGGCATCAACAACCAAAAACTTTGGAAAGATTTGTCCCAAAGCGGATAAAGCTGTCATCAAACAGGTGAAGCGTCACCATGGTATTATTTATATTACGAATAACTTCGATAACTACTACTCCGGATATACTTACGGCTATTACTGGATCAGAAACGGCAGGAAGCATATGAGGCTCACTATGTATCTTCGCCCTTCCTACTTAAACACCTGCACACCATATCATGAACTTGGACATTGTGTAGACTTCCTTTTATCCAAAACCTATGTTAAACACAACAGGCTCTATATTAATACAAAGAGCCGCACCAAAGCCTTTAAGAAGATTTTCAATAGGGAGAAGAGACGCTACAGACCTCTGGAGCCTACTGTAAGCAGATCCTATACTCTTGGCAGCAGTTTTGAGTACTTTGCTCAGTGCTATGCGGATTACACGCTCTATCCAAGAAAATTCAAGGCTATGTGTCCTGCTACTTATAACTACATCAAAAAATGTGTAAAGAAGATTCGGAAGGGTCAGGTATATCCCAGATAAAAACCTGATTTCCAACGGATATGAATTAACCTGACAGTCAGAACAGCCGGCAGTCTGTATATCGCAGACCTGCCGGCTGTTTTTGTCTTCATTAACCTTCTATTATTTTTACTTTTGCCCGACGTCTCCGGGGTCCGTCAAACTCACAGAAATAGATATCCTGCCAAAAACCAAGCATCAATCTGCCATCCTCAATAATAATACTCTCAGAGAAACCGATGAGACTGGACTTGATATGGGCAGCTGCATTTCCCTCGATATGTCTGTAGTCATCCTCCCAGGGCACCAGCTTGCCGGTCTCCTTGATAAAGTCCCGGACCACATCCGGATCCGCATTTTCATTGATGGTCACTGCAGCCGTCGTATGAGGAACGAACACCATACAGATGCCATTTTCTATACCGCTTTCAGTGACAATTTTTTGTACCTTTTCTGTGATATCTACCATCTGCGTGTGTGTCTTGGTCCTGACTTCAAATT
>JBGUIF010000172.1:0-4418 GCA_045112755.1 Anaerobutyricum sp. | reverse complement strand
AAGGTTCTGCATGGCCATGGTACAGATCCCGCCGAACTTACGGAAGGTGGCCACGGCCGTGTTTAACTGGTCTGCGGAAGTTCCCTTCTTGCTAAGGACCTGGGTCTCATCTACGATGAAATGGACTGCTCGGCGTTCCTTCTGGTTGTACTCCATCCTGGCGGATGTGTAATGCATGACTGTCAGCATAACAGCCTCCCAGTTGTCCTCCGGTACATTTTTCAGGCCAAAACCCACCAGCCGTTCATCGAAGCGGACATTGGAAGGACGGGCCAGCATATCACAGGCTCCCTCCGTGTATTCCTCCAGGCTGTTATAGATAGGACGTATGATGTTCTGATCATAAGCGGTCTTGGCTTTGTCAAGCTCGGCTTTGATCTCTGCCCGGAGCATCTTCAGGGTCGGCTGTTTTTTAAGCTTCTTCTGGGCAAAGGTCTTCTCATACATCCTACGGCAGCACCGTCCCACGACAGAGGCGTGCTCCTGGGTAAAGACGATGTTGTTCATGACAGCGGCCAGCAGGCTCCTGGCATATTTGGTCTGGGTGGCCACGAACCTCTCCCTGGTCTCCTTATCGCCATAGAAGACATCCTCATAGACCTCAAAACCGTTCAAATAGATTCCACTTTTGGGCGTCAAATCAAAGAAGACGCCGCCAAAGGCCAGGACGATGGCCCGGAACTCGTTCTGAGGATCCAAGATCAGGATATCGTCCTTTGTCCCCAGCAGGGTCTGCAGGATCTCTGTCAGTTTAATAAGGAGGGACTTTCCGGAACCGGTATGACCGATGATGATCCCGTGGGGATTCATGAGCAGTTTCCGGTTTCCAAGGATCAGACGTTTTGTTGACCGGTTAAGGCCATACATATATCCTCCCGGCTCGATGATATCCTGGGCGTAAAAGGGTTGGAAGGCCACGACGGAGGAAGAGAGGAAAAAGCGCATGAAGTCCACCTGCCTTCCCCCAATGGGTAAAGCGGTATTCAAAGCCTTTAACTGCTGCCAGTTGGCCGTCTCCATGACGACCCCCTCTTTCCTTCCGATGGCCCGGTATTCGCTGACCCTCTGGGCCAGGGTATCTTCATCCGGGGCTGTAGCCACCATGAGAAGGTTCATGAAAAAGCCTGTCTCATCGTTCTCCGCAATCAGGTCCTGGAGCCCTTCCACCTCATCCTTCTTCCTCTGCTTGGCGTAGGAAGGGCCGGTCCCGATGATGTTCTTCTTCCTCCGCGCCTCCTCTTCATCACTGATGGCTTTCTCCACGTTCATGCCGGCCGCCGTCAGGAAATCCGTGATCTCATCGGCCGGCACCGGGGTGTAATCCATGGTGATAAAGGACGGAAATTCCGTATTGGAGAAAGACCGGATAAAAGAATCCGGATTGACCGATCCCCTGTATTTCCAGCCGAAAAGGACGGTCATGCATGTATCGTCGATCTCCATGAAGTTGCTGTGGCAACGAATGGACCGGGGAAAGATATCGTTCTTCCAGTCTCGGCCCGCGGCAAGGCTTATATAATCCTCATCCTCCCTCTTTCCCGGCCGGAGCAGGGAGTGGATACATTTAAGCCGGTCTTCCGCGGACAAAGGGATGACCCTGGCTTGCCATGAGGAAAACATGGCCTGGATAGTGGTGTCCAGGGCATTGAATACGATCCTGGCATCCTCCATGGACGAGGCTTTGGTAGAGACCGTCAGATAACGGAGTGCTGTCACATTGGGGTTGGAGTCTTCCATTTTCTCATGGATCCAGGTATCCATCCCTCTACCGATCTGTGGATAGACACCTGCGTTGGGCGTATCCCTGACCTGGGCCAGGAAATCTTCCATGGACTGGTACTCATTGGCGATGGTGATCTTAAAATCCACGTTCATGGTCTTCAGCCAGGCCATGAACTGATTGAGGAAGGATTCCTTTTCCCCCTCATCCTTATTGATATAATTGATCTCCTCAAAGACATAGCACCGGTCATAAAGACAGTTCTTCTTTCCCGGCTCCAGCTTTGCGATCCCGTTCTTATACATAGCATCGATGTTAAAGGCCTCCCGGACATTTCCCGGGACCTTTACCATGGGCATGCTCTTTCTCCTTCGCATTTTAAAACGTGAAAATGCATTGATCACTGCCATGGCTTATCCCTCCTTCCTTTCATCCGGGCTGACAGCCTTTTTCCTGTGCTTCCTGCCCTTTTCTTTCTTACGTTCCTCCTTCTTACGGTGTCTTTTCTTCCCTCCGTCCGGCCTCTTTATCTGCCGTTTCATGGTAAATATCCGTCGGTTGCCGGCATATTCCCCTGCGGCATAAGATAACCTCCGGGTCTTCCTGGCAAAGAGGAATTCCCGGATGATCCCCAGAAGGTTCTGGCCCTGATAGCGGAAGAATCCGATGGCACAGGCCGGGATCATGAGGGGAATGGTCAGATAGGTGCATTCCACGATAGGGATGCCCATGTATTTCCATAAGAGAAAGGCAGCGCCTGCCGCCATAGCCAGTCCTATAGCCGCGGCAAGGCACTGCCCGAGGGTAAATCCCGAATAGACCTCATTCGGGAAAGATTCCTCAAAGTCTTTATTGATATCGATCTTCACTTGTCTTTTCCTCCTCGTTCTATAATCCAAAGGTCTTCGCCATAAAGGAGTTGACTCCTTTGACGGAGGCCGTCATCAGTACCATGGTAAAGAGGCCGTTTAAGGCGTCAAAGAATCCATTGGCCGCTTCCACCGCAACATTTCCCTGTTCATACAGACTGACTCCACTTGAGATCAGCTTAAAGGAGATCACCATGACCATGGCAATCATCACGATCTCAAAAGTGTTGAGGATAAAGGTCTTTACCCAGCTGACAAAAGTCCGCCTTGCCTCTTCCCCGCCGATGATGGTGGGGAGGGCAAAGGGGGCGGAGACAACCAGCAGATAGAGCCGGATATAACGGCTGTAGACAGTGATCAGGATCATGAAGCTGCAGACGATGGCCGCCAGGATATAGAGGATGCCGAACAGGTTGTAAAATAAGATGGCACCCAAATCCAGGTCCTCAGTGATGAGGGTCGGGGCCTGCAGGGTAAAGATGGATCCCGTCATGGTCGTCGCCGCGGAAAAGAGGCTGGTGATGATGGTCTTGATATTCAAAAACAGGACATTAGCGGTCACCACTTTTATCAGCGCGTTCACGGCCATTTCCAGGGTTATGTTCTCGTGGAGCCGGGTCAGGGCCCGGAGCCATCCGATGATCAGGAAAAGGTTGAGGAGGGAAAGCCCGATGGACAGGGCCCAGGGATAAAGGGTTCCATTGACAAAGGACCATGCCGGTCCGGAAAAGGACTGTGGGCTTTTGGTAAGTAGCCCGGCGACCAGTTTCATGGAAGCATTCCAGATGCCGTCGGCGATCTGGATCCCGGAGCCTGCCAGGAATTGTGCCAACCATCCAGGCATGCAATTTCCCTCCCTTCCTTAATAGGTGATCATCGAGATGATCGTCGGAGCCATACAGGCGACCAGTCCGGCGGCGATCCTCTTAAAGGCCATGGACTGGGCAGTGCCGTCCTGGGAGTTTAGGGACGTTGCCCACTCAAAAACGCCCCAGAGAAGGTAGAGCTGGCCTATACTGGTAACGATGGCAGCGATGATGTTGTATATGGATTTAAATGACGTGGTGATGGCGCCGGTGTTGCCGGCCGCAAAGACCGGGACCGGCTGACATGTGGCCAGCAGGCAGGAAAGTCCCGCAAGCAGGATCCCCATCACAAAAACCTTATCCCGGTTCCCGATGCTTGTTTTTCTGTTTATGGTGATATGATCTCTCATCCCTTAATCCTCCTCTTTGTTGAATACCCTGACTGTAATAAAAATGATCCCGGCTGCGACCAGGATCTGTAAAGTGACCGCGATCAGGTCCGTCCCCCTTGCCAGGAATGGTGGGAGGATCTTCGGCAGGACCTGTCTGGCGGCAAGATTGACGATCAGCCCGATGACAAATGCGATCAGGATGATGATCGGCTGTTTCCAATTTGTTCGTCTCATCAGTTTCCTCCTCCTTCTTTCCTTAGTGCCGGTACTTCATAATCCAGGATGCAGCGCAGCAGGTTGGCCACATCCTCCGGCTCATCTTCCGGCTGGAAAGGCACGGTGAGCACAGCCTCCTTACGGGACCGTTCATAGCGGCATCCGATAGCACCCTCCCCGTTGATCCTCTGGATTGCCTTGCGCAGTTTCCTGTTATCTTCCAGTGGAATCCCGATTTCAAAGTGTGGTTTGTCCGTTAGAAGAATATTCGCTTCATATTCATCTGTTTCGATGTGTATTTCTCTGTTCCCATCTTCCATCTTGGAAGCTTCTACTTTTCCATGGGAATATTCTTTTTCAAAACAGCTTAAGAATTCTTCAAACCGGTCGGGATCATCCTTCTCATCTTCCCCTG
>JBGUIF010000171.1:0-9008 GCA_045112755.1 Anaerobutyricum sp. | reverse complement strand
ATAGGATTCCGGGCAGCAGATGCCATAGCAGCCAAAGTCGGTATCGCTCCTGATTCAGATTTTCGGATCTGTGCCGCGATTCTCTATATTTTGCAGCAGGGAATCTCGTCGGGACATGTTTTTTTGCCCAGGAACATCCTCTGCCGCCATGCGGGGCAGCTTCTTTCCATAGATCCTGAGGGGGTGGAAGACCATCTGCTGGAGCTGGTTCTGGACAAAAAGCTTATGATCAGGACTGTGGGAGAGGAGGAGAGAGTTTATCTCAGCTCCTTCTATTTTCTTGAGCGCAACACAGCCAGAATGCTGGAAGACCTGTCGGTTCATTTTCCCATGGAGGAGGATTCTGTTGACAGTCTGCTTCAGGAAGTCAGCCGGGAAATGGAGATCGAGATGGATGATCTTCAGAAGGATGCTGTAAAAAAGACCCTGGAAGGCGGGTTGGTGGTGGTCACCGGAGGGCCTGGGACTGGGAAGACCACAACCATAAACCTGATGATCCGATGTTTTGAAAAGGAAGGGATGGAAATCCTGCTGGCAGCACCGACCGGCCGCGCCGCTAAACGTATGACGGAGGCGACGGGCTATGAAGCCAGGACGATACACAGACTTCTGGAAGTCAGCGGAGGCCTTGAAGAAAAGACCGCCAGTCATTTTGACCGGAATGAAGACAATCCCCTTGAGGCAGACGCGGTCATCGTGGATGAGATGTCCATGGTGGACATTCAATTGATGAACGCCCTGCTGAGAGCCCTGGTACCTGGGACCCGCTTGATTCTGGTGGGGGACTCCAATCAGCTGCCCAGCGTAGGTCCGGGCAATGTCCTCAAGGACATTATTGAGTCAGGAGTTTTCCCGGTGGTTCGTCTGACCAGGATCTACCGCCAGGAGGAGACCAGCCAGATTGTTCTTAATGCCCACAAGATTAATAAGGGAGAGGAAATCAGACTGGATAATAAGAACCGGGACTTTTTCTTTTTTCAGAAGGATGGTATTCGGTCGGTCATGGGAGCCCTTATTTATCTTGTGAGAACCCGGCTGCCGGAGTATCTGGGTATTGACCCTTTTGAAGTGCAGGTGCTTGCCCCCATGAGAAAGGGGGATCTGGGCGTAAATCATCTCAATGAAGTACTCCAGTATTATCTGAATCCCAAGTCTGACGACAAGGCGGAAAGAGAGACTCACCATACCGTCTTCCGTGAGGGGGACAAGGTAATGCAGGTGAAAAATAATTATAAACTGCCCTGGCGGATTATCAATAGGAAAGTATTCACAGTGGAAGAGGGGATGGGCGTTTTCAACGGTGATCTGGGTGTGATCAGACAGATTAATACTTTCTCTGAGAAGATGACCGTAGTTTACGACGAGAACCGGCAGGTGGAGTATCCTTTTACCGGTCTGGATGAACTGGAACTGGCCTATGCGATTACGATCCATAAATCCCAGGGCAGCGAATATCCGGCGGTGGTGATGCCGCTGCTCACCGGACCTGCTGTGCTCTGCAACAGAAACCTGCTTTATACCGGGGTGACCAGAGCACAGAGGTGTGCGGCCATCGTGGGAAGACAGTCCATGGTATACCAGATGATTGCCAATGGAACTGAGCAGAAGAGATACAGCGGCCTGAAGGACTGCCTGAAAGAGGGCAGGGAGGAAGGTCAGTCCCGGGAGAGACCGATGCATATGGAGCAGACGTAGACATGGGAGATGCCTGCCGTAAGAAGGGTTCTTGTGCAGGCCTCCATGGTGGAGCCTGTGGTATAGATGTCGTCGACCAGAATGACTTTATGGATTCCCCGCAGATCACATGAGGGATTCATCTGGAAAGCTTTCTGCAGGTTGGTTAGTCGAGCCTGGGGACTGAATTGTTTCTGGGGGAGTGTGTCGATGACTCTGACCAGCAGATCGGGAATATGACGGATATTTAAAAGCGAGGCTATTTCAGCAGAAAGAAGTTCTGCCTGATTGTAGCCTCGCTTTTTTCTCTTGTGGGGATGGACTGGTACCGGCACGACAGTGTCGGCTTTCCAGCGTTGAAATACAGAGGCCCGTAAACGGACCATCTCCCTGCTGTAGAATTCAGCCAGGGTCCGCCGATTGTGGTACTTCAGGGCCATCATTCCCGGTGCGGTAAGATGATTATAGAGATAGAGGGAACAACCCTCCTCAAAACTTTTGGGAAAAACTCTGCAGTCATAGCAATACTCCTGATCAGGTCTGCTGACAGGCTTGCCGCAGCGCAGGCAGGTATTACCCCTGACCAGAGGCAGAAGCTTCCTGCAGCCCGGGCAGATGGTGCTGCCATAGGGTACCAGCCTGTCACATACAGGACAGTGTCTGGGGAAAAGCAGGGGCAGCAGCCTGCTCACCGCCTGGCGTCTGCAGTTCGCCCAAAGTCCCGGCAGCTTTTGCAGGGAGACCATCAGGAGATCCCCGTGCTCCCGAAACCACCGCGGTCAGGATTCAGGAGCTGTGCAGTCTCTTCAAAATGCAGGGAAGGCTGATGTTCCATGATACGGAACTGGCAGATTCGGTCATTGATCCGGATCTCTGTGTCCCGGACTGCCAGAACCGGCATGAACCACTGATCTGCATCTCCACAGTAGGACTCATCCACTACACCCATGTGGTTGACCTGGATGATTCCGAAATTTTTAAAAGTTGAGCTCCTGGGCACAATGTGGGCCTCATATCCCGAGGGAAGTTCCATGGCAACGCCGAGAGGAATCAAATGAAAATCCCCCTTTTTTAATGATACATTTTCCGCCGCCCGAAGGTCAATCCAGTCTGATTTCCCATCGATGTAGGTCAGGCGGTCAATCTGATCAGACAGATACTTGATTCTGATGGTTTTCATAAATATAGCTGCTCCTGCTTTGAGAATCCGGCTGACCCGGCAGGTCAGGCCGTTGAAAATACAATGATGAATGGGTTACCCCTTTTTTTAATCCGGTCAGTTTCGGAAAGGCAATTGTAAAAAATCAATGACTTGCCGGGTCGATGCCGCCCGGGAGAGGAGTCATTGACTGCAGAGGAAGCGTGAGGGGCTCGGGGGCTGTCCCGGCCGCCAGGCCCTGACGGATAAGAAGCAGGCGCTGGTTTCTGCTGCCGCGAAAAGGAGCTTCCAGACTGCGGAGCTCTTCCATGTAGGGGCCGTCGATCAGAAGATCAGTCACGGCCAGAAGGCCGGCGACATTCCTGTCATGGGCAGACTGCCGAATCAGGTCTTCATAGAGATAACCTGTGTAGGTGATCACTTCTCCTCCCGCCTCATGAATCATAGATCCCAGGATGGCCAGCGGACCGGCCTGGCAGAAAGGCTCACCGCCGGAAAATGTAACGCCGGAAAGAAGAGGGTTCTCCTTATATTTTCTGAAAATATCCTGGAGATCCATCTCAGAGCCGGCGTTGAAATCATGAGTCTGGGGATTGTGACAGCCGGGACAATGGTGCGGGCATCCTTGTACAAATACACAGAGCCTCAGTCCTGGACCGTCCACGATAGAGTCTTCGACGATGCCGCTGACGCGCAGCTTACATGCCATGTTTGACCCGATCCCTTTCTTCCTGCCTTTTTGCGTTGTTGAAACGGTCTACTGTTCCTACAAGATATCCTGTGATACGGCGGATGCGGTCAAAGGAGACTCCTTCTCCAACGCTTTCGCTTTTCCTGGTTTGTTTGATGGTCATGGTTTATTCCTCCTGTGTATCTTTGCACCGGCACCGGTCTTTCGGTATTGTACGGCCGGTTCCGGCGGTGTTTTTGTATGGGACTTACTGCGGATCAATTGTCACCGCAGTAAGGCAGCGGGACATCAGGAAACTTTTTGCGGAGCTCACGCAGCTTCTCAATAGAGACAGACTCTCCTTCCCGTCGTCCGCAGCGGGGACAGATATCTCCGATCACGCCGGTATAGCCGCAGACGGGATCTCTGTCCACAGGGTGATTGATGGAACCGTAACCTACGCCCTGCTCTTTCATGCAGCGGATGACCTGCTCGAAGGCAGGCAGGTTCTGGCAGGTATCCCCATCCAGCTCGACATAGCTGATATGTCCTGCGTTGGTGAGGGCATGGTAGGGAGCTTCAATCTGAATCTTCCGGAAGGCCTGGATCTCATAGTAGACCGGCACATGGAAGGAATTGGTATAATACTCCCGGTCGGTGATGCCTGGAATCTCACCGTACCGTTTTCTGTCGATGCGGACAAAACGGCCGCTGAGACCTTCCGCCGGCGTGGCCAGCAGGGTGAAGTTCAGCCCGGTCTCCTCAGATTTGGCGTCAAGATAATCGCGCATGCGGCCGATGATCTGCAGTCCAAGCTGCTGTGCCTCTTCACTTTCTCCGTGATGACTGCCGGTCAGCGCTTTGAGCGCTTCCGCCAGACCAATAAAACCGACACTCAATGTACCGTGTTTCAGAACTTCCCCAATGGTGTCCTCCATATCCAGCTTTTCGGAATCGATCCAAATACCCTGGGCCATGAGGAAGGGGTAATTCCTTACTTTTTTGGCAGACTGAATCTTGAAGCGGTGCAGCAGCTGCCGCACAACCAGATCCATACATTCATAAAGTCTCTTGTAAAATTCATCCAGACTGCCCCGGGCCTCTATACCGATCCGGGGAAGATTGATGGAAGTAAAGCTCAGGTTGCCCCGGCCGAAGGTCCGTGCCCGTGATGGATCGTAGTGATTGCCCAGGACCCTGGTCCGGCAGCCCATGTAGGCCACCTCGGTATCCGGATCTCCCTCCCGGTAGTACTGCAGATTATAGGGAGCGTCGATAAAGCTGAAATTCGGGAACAGCCGCTTGGCTGAGGTGGCGATGGCCAGCTGGAACAGATCGTAGTTGGGATCGCCCGGATTATAATTCACACCCTCCTTCACCTTGAAAATCTGAACAGGGAAAATGGGGGTCTCCCCGGCTCCCAGTCCGTCCATGGTGGATTCCAGAAGATTGCGGATTACCAGCCTTCCCTCGGGGGATGTATCGGTTCCATAATTAATAGAAGAAAAAGGAACCTGGGCACCGGCTCTAGAGTGCATGGTATTGAGGTTGTGAATCAGCGCCTGCATGGCCTGCCTGGTCTGCCGGCTGATGTTGATCCGTGCCTGCCTGACACTGAATTGGTGAAGTTTCCTCAGCAAAGCTTCGTCCATTCCTGGAATATTCAGAGAGAGAAGGTCTTCAAGATAATCCTCTTCCCGTTCCAGCAGGACCTGGTCGCCTGCTCCGGCGATGACGATCTTTTCAAAGGCGTCCGCCTGGTTCGGCTCATAATCGAGCACTGCGCAGAGCCAGGCTTTCATTGCTCTGAAATATTCCTTCCTGTAGCTCTTGACAACTCCGTCCGCCATGGCGTAATCAAAATTGGGCAGACTCTGGCCGCCGTGCATCTCATTCTGGTTAGCCTGAATGGCAATGCAGGCAAGGGCTGAGTAAGTGGCGATGGACTGGGGCTCCCTCACATAACCGTGGCCGGTGGAAAACCCGCCGGCAAAGAGTTTTTTCAAATCAATCTGACAGCAGGTCTCCGTCAGCATATAGAAATCCATATCATGGATATGTATATCTCCATTGACATGGGCTGCCGCAATGTCTTTGGGAAGTACATGATTAATAATGAAGTACTTGGATCCCTCCGAACCGTATTTCAACATGGTACCCATGGCTGTATCGCCGTCCACGTTGGCGTTTTCCCTCTTGATATTCTCTTCCTGGGCATCCGAGTAGGTGAGCCGGTGGTAGACGTCCATCAGGTAGGACTCTGAATTCCGGATCTTTGTGTGTTCGGCTCGATACAGGATGTAAGCCTTTGCCGTGCTGGCAAAACCGTAGCGGATCAGAATCTCCTCCACTTTGTCCTGAATCTGTTCCACCGTGGGAATCTCTGTGTCAGCTACTGCATCGCAGACTTTCTGAGTCAGGTAAGTGAAATCAGCGGGGGTCATTTCGTCACCTACGGCACTGCTGGCCATGTGGATGGCATTGAGAATCTTCATAGGGTCAAAAACGGCCAGACTGCCGCTTCTTTTCTGTATTTGTCGTTCCATAAAAGCTGATCCTCTCCAGATAAAATAAAGACATTGACACTATATTTTGTATAGAAGAAGGGCTATTTGCCCAAATGACACACAATATAATGAAATGCTATGGGATTATAGTACAAAGACGGGGGAGGTTTGTCAATATAAAAAATTGCCCAGTGTAATAAAAATAAGAAGCAAAAAAATTATAAAAATTGCAGCAATAAAGTAAGAAGGAATGGCCATAAATCCAATGTGGATGAATCAAAAAGTTATCCACATTTTCCGGCAGACTGGCAGGGGTTCAATTAAAATACAAAACAAAAGCTCGTCACGGTTACAAAAATGAGTTATCCACTTTATCCACGGAGAAATGTGGATTATGTGGAAAAGTTATGCACAGCAAATTTTTGACGTTTTCCCCCTTCCAGGCCTGACTGTCCATGCTGTGACAGATCAATCAGAGAATCCGGTGCAGCAGGTCTTTTCCATCTGCCGCAGAGCCTCTGAAAAATCACCCCTGTGATTTCGATGGAACAACGCTTGACGGAAAAACGCTTCTATGCTATAGTAATGTCGCGATGGAATAGGTCTTTTTTTTATGCCCAAAAACAGGGGATAGGAGAAGACCTGACGAAATAATTAATTGGAGGTGGAAGTTTTGCGCGTTAGAATTACCTTGGCATGCACAGAGTGCAAACAGCGTAACTACAATACGACAAAGGAAAAGAAGAATCATCCTGAAAGACTTGAGACCAAGAAGTATTGTAGATTCTGTAAGAAGCACACGAATCACAAAGAAACCAAGTAGTCGAACCGGATAAGGAGTGACGTAGATGAGCGATAAGACAAAGAAGACTGGAATCAAAGAGTGGTTCCGCGGACTTCGTGCTGAGTTCAATAAGATCACCTGGCCGGATAGAGAGACTCTGACAAGGGAGACGACGACAGTTACCGTTGTTTCCATCATCCTCGGTGTCATCATTGCCACCCTGGATATGATCCTTCAATATGGAATCAGTTTTCTTGTTTAACGGGGATAAGGTGATTATATGTCAGAACTAAACTGGTATGTTGTACATACCTATTCAGGCTACGAAAACAAAGTGAAAGCTAATATTGAAAAGACGATCGAAAACAGGAAGATGCAGGATCAGATTTTCGAGGTCCGGGTGCCCATGCAGGATGTGGTTGAGATGAAGAACGGCGTCCGAAAGGTGGTATCCAAAAAGATGTTCCCGGGCTATGTCCTTGTGAATATGGTGATGAACGATGACACATGGTTTGTGGTCCGCAACACCAGAGGAGTCACAGGATTCGTGGGACCGGGATCGGAACCGGTACCTCTTTCTGAGACTGAGATCAGGAATCTCGGCATCGTCGAGGGCGATGAGGAGGTTCAGGTTGACATCGAGCCGGGCGATCTTGTTCAGGTTGTCTCCGGTGCCTGGGAAGGCAGGGAGAGTGTGGTTAAGTCCATCAATATGAACAGGCAGACGCTCACCATCGAGGTGGAGATGTTTGGCCGGGAGACTTCCGTTGAGATCGGATTCCTGGATGTCAGGAAGTTGTAGACATCCGGGTGTATGCATTTGCATCAGAATGATAACGGTCCTTAAGGACCATCAGGTGGGAGGGATATTCCCGCAATTACCACATTAGGAGGTTAGCTATTATGGCAAAAAAAGTTACAGGTTATATTAAGTTACAGATTCCGGCAGGCAAGGCAACACCGGCTCCCCCTGTAGGACCGGCCCTTGGTCAGCACGGCGTGAATATCGTTCAGTTTACTAAGGAGTTCAATGCCAGAACTGCGGATAAAGGCGACTTGATCATCCCTGTAGTAATCACGGTATACCAGGACAGAACATTCAGTTTCATCACAAAAACACCGCCGGCAGCAGTATTATTAAAGAAGGCCTGCAACATCAAGTCCGGATCCGGAGAGCCCAACAAAGTGAAGGTTGCCACCGTATCCAAGGATAAGATCAGAGAGATCGCAGAGACCAAGATGCCTGACCTTAACGCGGCAAGCATTGAGGCTGCTATGAGCATGATCGCCGGTACTGCAAGAAGTATGGGCATTGTTGTTGAGGACTAATCAGAATATTGGTTGTTACTAATTCGTGGGAGGGTCGCTCCCGATAATACCACAGGAGGTTATTTTTACGATGAAAAAAGGAAAAAGATATCAGGAAGCTGCAAAGCTGAGAGATAAGACAAATTTATATGAAGCACCGGAAGCCATCTCCATCGTTAAGCAGGCTGCCAGTGCTAAGTTTGACGAGACGATTGAAGTTCACCTGAAGATGGGTCTTGACGGACGTCATGCGGATCAGCAGATCCGAGGCGCTGTTGTTCTGCCCCACGGAACAGGTAAGAAAGTTCGCGTTCTCGTATTTGCTAAGGGTGACAAGGCTGATGAAGCTGCAGCAGCAGGCGCTGATTTCGTAGGCGCTGAGGAGCTCGTTCCCAAGATCCAGAAAGAGGGATGGCTGGAGTTCGATAAGTGTGTGGCTACACCGAATATGATGAGCGTTGTCGGACGTCTCGGTCGTATTCTTGGACCGAAGGGTCTCATGCCTAACCCCAAAGCCGGAACCGTAACCATGGACGTTGCCAAGGCCGTTCAGGAGTTAAAGGCTGGTAAGATTGAGTACAGACTGGACAAGACAAACATTGTTCATGTGCCGATCGGCAAGGCTTCCTTCACAGAGGAGCAGTTAAGCGAAAACTTCCAGACATTAATAGATGCAATTATCAAGGCAAAACCCGCGGCAGCGAAAGGCCAGTACATCAGAAGTGCGGTCATCGCTTCCACCATGGGCCCTGGTATCAAGCTGAACACAGCCAGATTCTAAGGGACAGACGCACCGGCGTCCCTGTCAATTGCACATTCGGGGGCGTCGCAGTAACGCCCCTCTCATTTATAAAAAATGAGAGGATCGTAACTGCTGACGCCCTTTTTGTGCGCATTTTCATCAGG
>JBGUIF010000170.1:0-2736 GCA_045112755.1 Anaerobutyricum sp. | reverse complement strand
TGCAGAAAGGACTTAGGAAATGTGCACCAGATATTATATGGAAATGTCTCCTGAACTGCGGCCCATCATCGAAGAGGCAAAGCAGGCCTCCCTGACCCGCAGCATGATTCACCATCTTGGAAAAGCCTTCAAGGCAGAGGGGGAAGTCCGGCCTACGGACATGGTCCCTGTGATTGCTCCGGATGCTTCAGGGAAAAGAAGTGTTTTCCCCATGATCTGGGGCTTTTCCATAAAAGGGATAAAGCAGCCCCTCGTCAACGCAAGGGTAGAAAGCGCCAGGAACAAAGTCACTTTCAGGGAATCCTGGCAAAGAAGGAGATGCGTTATCCCCGCCTCCTACTATTTCGAATGGAGCCACATCCAGTCCGGAGGGAGACGCCGGACCGGAGATAAATATGTCATTCAACCCGCCGGATCCAGTGCAGTCTGGTTTGCCGGCCTCTATCGAATCGAAGAAAGCCACACGGGGCTTCATTACCCGGTCTTTACCATTCTTACGAAGGATGCCGTCCCGGAACTCAGTAAAATTCATGACCGGATGCCCGTCATGATCGACAAAAAGGATATCGATGCCTGGATTCGGCCGGAGGCGATTCCAAAGGGTCTCAGATCCCCGGCAGATCTGGTGGTGGAAAAGGCATAATCCCCCTCCCGGCACAGCCTTTCCGTTAAATCCAGTTATAGTCTCCGCCGGTTATGGCCAGACTCAGCAGGGCATCATATTTCTCTACATCCTCTCCCTGAATCATCTCCAGAAGTATTGCGGATTCGCAGTCTTCCGGCATCTCATCATCCGGGCCGATTTCCATATCAATCTCCTCCCCGCAATAGGGGCAGGGGATCCTTGGCGCTATGCGGACATCCAGGAATCGCTGGCCGCACTCTTCACATTCATAAAAACCGCATTGTTTCGTATCATCCGGTACATAATACATAGTTGATCTCTCCTCTGATTGATGCTTTCCTCTGATTAATTCTTTCCTCAGATTGATTCTTTTATCTATACTGGCAGCAGACTTATAGTTCTCCGGGTCATCTTCATGATCGAAAAATTTAATGGGAAACCATATAGCGGGTAATAGCAGCACATCGGACTGCTGCAATCTTCAAAAATTCAGTGTAGGACATTTCTGCAGAACCGTCTGCCTTATCGGAAATTGCTCGTATGACTACAAAAGGAACTTCATTCTGACAGCAGATCTGTGCAATCGCTCCTCCCTCCATCTCACAACAAAGACCGCCGAATCCTTCGACAATTTGTTTCTTCTTCTCTTCAGAAGAAACAAACTGATCACCGGTACAGATACGGCCTTCAAAAACGTGGGCCTCAGGCGCGCAGATTTTGACCGCATTTACCGCACTGGCACGCATGGGCACTGATGCGGTTAATGCCGGTGTGCCGATTCCGTCCAGCTCACCAGGGGCAAATCCCAGCGGTGTCAGGTCAAAATCATGCTGTACAGCATCTGTGGACACAACAATATCTCCGATATCGATGGAAGCATTCAAAGATCCGGCAACCCCGGTATTGATGATACGATTTACACCAAAGACATTGATGAGAATCTGGGCACAGGCTCCTGCATTGACCTTTCCGATACCGCATTTTACAACGACGACCTTTTTGCCGTCCAGTGTCCCTTCACAAAACTCCATGCCAGCAATACTGGTAATCTTAGCATTTTTAATAGCCTTCTTCAGAGAATCTACTTCCTCCTCCAGGGCTCCGATAATCCCTGTAACCTCATTCTTTTCGACTGCCTCTTCCCTTTTTTTGCGGCCTGCACGCGCAGATTTTGCCAGGATTGCCGCACACAGAATACTTACTGCTTTTATTTTTTTGCCCATTTGAAAACCTCCTTGATCCAGGTTACCTGTCACCTTGAACTTCTGCAGATGGTGCCAGGCATCCTGTGCGTTCTATAAATCCTCCACATCAACACACAAAAATCCATGCTCCATCAAAAGCTGCGCCGTCACACCTGCACCCTCCACCAGTTTCCCTGAAAATGTGCCGTCATAACGTTGTTTCACGCCGCAGCTAGGGCTCCGGGACTGCAGTACTATCATATCCGGCTGCTCCCTTCTGGCAATCTCCAGACATTTGGCCGCGCCGGCCCGGAACTCGCGGTCCACAATCGTCCCATCTTTTGCCGTGACCACATTGTTACAGATCTCCGCAGGCACCCGCGGCGTCGGAAGACCACCCATTTGTTCGGGACACAGGGCAATGACCTCATTATCTGCCATCAACTGCAGGACCTTTTCATTCCGGTTGTTTCCACCGTTATATTTACAATTCTCGCCTGCCAGGCAGGCACTGGCAATTATTTTCATCAAAGATTATTCCTTCCGTGATATCAGATCTCGTAAAGTTCCCATTCAAAAATCAGGATACGCTCTCTTCTATTCTCCCCTTCAAACAAGTCACTGCAGTCGATTTCATCGAGGAAAGTCATCTCTTTTACGGTCATCAGGCAGGAAATATATTCATCGGAAGGATAATAGAAGAAAAACAGAACCCTCCTCGGAACCTTATAAGTGCTTTCCCGGACTCTTTCCATCACATTTTCCAGAATCTCCACGGAAAATGGGTTGAAGAAATATATCGCGTTCACCTTAGAAGGGATTTCATACCCTTTTGCATTCTTTCGGACCAGTTTTATTCTGGATCTGGAAATAGCTTTTTCCCGGTTCCGTTTTGCCGCTCTGTAAAAGCCTTCGTCCACTTCGATT
>JBGUIF010000169.1:0-22297 GCA_045112755.1 Anaerobutyricum sp. | reverse complement strand
GAGTTCAGGACCAATGAGGAAGGATGCCTATGACAAAAGAAGAATTTTTACAAGTATTGACGGAATGTCTGACTGGAGAAGTCACAGACAGTGAACTGCAGGAATCCTATAATTATTATAGAGATTATTTTTCAGAGCAGGAGAGTCTCGGAAAAGGGGACGAGGAAATCATAGCAGAACTGGGAAGCCCCCGGCTGATTGCCCATTCCATCATTGATGCCAGAGGCATTGACGAGATGGCGGAAAGAAGAGCGCTCCGAGGCGGAAGATATGACTATGAGAGTGACAGTAACGCTGAGTTTACAGTCAATGATGAGAATGATCCGGACAGTGGATGGACAGAGACGGACAGAAGGGCTGCAGGCAGAGATCCCTTTAGTAATGGCAGGTTTTACACCTATCAGTTCGGGGGAAACCGAAGGCCGGATGAGCCGGTGGATGACAGCCTGGAGGGCAAGTTGAGAAGGACAGGCCGCCAGATTCTTGGTCTGGCAGTCGGTATCGGATTTCTCATTCTCTTCTTTATGCTGGCAAAAGCCCTGTTCCCGGTGGTACTGCTGATTTTTGTGATTCTCATGATTATGCGGCTGTTTCAGAATCCATAGAAAAACGAGGCAGAGACAGCATAAAAATTTCATTGACAGACAGAATTTTATGTATTAGAATATAACTCGTTGATGACGTGGGATCTTAGCTCAGCTGGGAGAGCATCTGCCTTACAAGCAGAGGGTCATAGGTTCGAGCCCTATAGGTCCCACTTCTTCTGTGGCGGGATAGCTCAGTTGGCTAGAGCACACGGTTCATACCCGTGGTGTCGCTGGTTCGAATCCAGTTCCCGCTATTTTCATTTTTGAGCTGTCACACAAGTGGCAGCTCTTTTTCATAATTCAGTGCTGCAGCGCTGAGGCGCTGCGCAGCCCGCCAGGAATCATCAAGATGATTCCGACTGAAAATTCATAAGGTGCAGCATTTAAAAAAGGACGTGGAACACATGAAAAAAATATCCATAGTGGTTTCAACCTATAATGAAGAGTCTGCCCTGCCATTGTTCTATAAAGAAGCCTGCAGAGTGCTGTCCCGGATATCCTGGGACTACGAACTGATCTTTGTCAATGACGGGAGTCAGGATCAGACTCCGCTTCTTTTAGACCAGATTGTCAGGGAGGATTCCAAGGTCAGAGTAATACATTTATCCAGGAATTTCGGTCATGAGGCGGCAATGATTGCCGGTCTGGATTATGCCAGGGGAGATGGAGTGATCTGCATGGATTGTGACCTGCAGCATCCTCCGGAAAAGATTCCGGAGATCCTCGCATGTTTCGACCAGGGGTATGATGTGATCAGCATGGTGAGGGAGAAGAATGAGGACGCAGGTTTGCTCAGCAGGATTTGCTCCAGTCTCTTTTACAGGATTTTGAATCTCTTTTCTCCGGTGCGCTTTGAGAATAATTCTTCGGATTTCTTTGCGGTAAGCAGACAGGCAGCGGATGTGCTCCGCCAGGATTACCGGGAGCGGGTGAGATATCTTAGGGGATATGTGCAGAACATCGGTTTTTCCAGGACAACCATCTCTTTCGAGGCACCGGCAAGAGCTGCCGGAAAGAGTAAATACAGTCTGATGAAGCTGATTCGTTTTTCCCTGGATACCTTGTGCAGTTTTTCGGATTTTCCTTTGAAGATCGGTATTCTTGCAGGGACAGTTGTGGGATGTCTGGGGCTGATTCTCATGGGTTATTCTATCATTATGTGGTTTGTTCAGGATGATGTGCCCAGTGGTTATTCCACCCTGATTGTCATTCTATGTCTGCTCTTTGCCGTCATGTTCTGGCTCATCGGCCTGATCGGCTATTACATCGGAATCTTGTTCCAGGAGATCAAGGGAAGACCCATTTACATCGTAAAGGAGGTCCTGGAAAGCGAGGATACAGACCAGTCAGATCAAAAAGAACCGGAAGGGGACTCTGAATGGGACGATACAGGGATTCGGTAAAAATCAGAGAATATTTTTTTGGAATGTAGGATAATACAGAGGTTTTTTATCTATAAAGCCCCGGGAGAACCGGGAGAAAGGATAATCCGGTCAACTTTGTCAGACTGGAGAATATGTGGAGAATATGAGAATAGGTAATGGCTATGATGTGCATCGTCTGGTGGAGGGAAGGAAACTGATCATAGGCGGTGTAGAAATTCCCTTCGAGAAAGGACTGCTGGGACATTCGGATGCAGATGTACTGCTCCATGCCATCATGGACGCTTTGCTTGGCGCAGCAGCCCTGGGAGATATCGGCAAACATTTTCCGGATACAGACCCGGCTTACAAGGGGGCAGACAGTATGAGGCTTTTGCAGCTTGTGGGAAGGATCATTGAGGAGAATCATTATTTTATTGATAATATCGATGCGACCATCATTGCTCAGCGGCCTAAGATGGCCCCCCATATTGATCAGATGAGGGCCAATATCGCCGAAGGTCTGGGCCTGGACATCCGTCAGGTCAGCGTCAAGGCCACCACCGAGGAGGGGCTGGGATTCACCGGCCAGGGCCTGGGCATTGCGGCATCGGCAGTTTGTCTTCTCTCGGAGATCGGCAATTACGCCGGGGCAGATGTCATGTTCAGCGGCGGCTGTGCTGGCTGCAGCGGCTGTACCGGGATGGACAGGGAGGATTAAACCATGTTGTTCTGGGACGATGGAAGCCGCCGCGGGGAAGTTTATGATCTCTGGCAGAGAAATTTCCAGGATCCTGTCCCCTATGCGGATTTTTATTTTGATCAATACTATGGACGAAACAGAGTGCTGCTTCACGCAGATGATGAGACAGGGCAGATCAATGGGTCGATTCATTTAAATCCCTATTCTGTCAACGTCCGGGGCAAGGCATTTGCGGCCTCCTATATTGTGGGGGTGGCCACGGATGAGGAGTACCGGCGGCAGGGGATTATGCGGGAAATGCTTCATGAAACTTTTTCCAGGCTGAGAGAGGAAGGCGCACCCTTTACTTATCTGATGCCTGCGGACGAAGCCTACTATCTTCCCTTTGGCTTTCGGTTCGGCATGAGCCAGACGGAGCAGGAGATCATGTGCCTTCCGGCCAGAGAGGACCTTCGATTTCAATTCAGAGACCATCTTAGCCGGGAAGAGGCCAGGAAGGCTGTGCAGGTGGAACAGGAAGAAAAAGAGCAGCTTTTTGCCGTGTTTACCGAGGTGGGTGAGGACTATCTCAGCCGTCTGGAAAAAGAAGCAGCCAGTGATTATGGACGTATGATCTACGTTTTTGAAGAGCAGCCTGCAGGGGAGGATTCTGACAGGAAGGATGAGACCTATATCGGCAGGTTCTGCGTTGCAGCGGAGTACGATACCCTCCTGATCAACAGGATTTTCTGCAGGAGAGACTGTCGGAAGGATTTTCTCAAAGATATCCTCCGCCATCAGGAGGATACCTATCATTATGGCAATTATCAGGTGGTTCTTGATATGTCCTGGGATGATCTGATCATGCCGGCCGGCCCCCAGGGCCATGTCCGTTTCCTGGTGCCCCACCGGAAGAAGAAGATTATGTTCCGGATTTTGGATCTTGAGAAGATGGGAGACTTTCTGCGGATTGACCTGTCAAAAGACGAGGAAGGCAGGCTTTATGTCAGAGATCCGGCCTTTTCCTCCCTGGAAGGATACTATGAGATCTATCCTCAGCTGGATGGCAGGGTCCTGATTAATAAGGCAGATAACACAGCAGTCAGGACCGGGAACAATCCCGAAGACTGGGGCACTGTGGAAATCGGTACCCTCACATCCCTTCTCTTTGGCGATCTGACCCTGGAGGAGATGGAGAAGGAAGACGTGTCCTGTCTGACAGAGGCAGGCAGAGACTTTCTGGCAAGCCTGATCCCCCTCTCTCCGACATGTATCATGGAGATTGTATAAAATTTCGCAAATTACTCTTGCGGTTTCCCCGTGAGCTGTAGTACTATTTCTACTAGATTGCTATGATTTCACAAAAATAAGGAGAATGATCAGTATGAAGCTCTATAATACACTGACCAGAAAAAAAGAAGAGTTTGTTCCGGTAAATGAGGGAAAAGTGGGCATATACGTATGCGGACCCACTGTCTACAACTACATTCATATCGGAAATGCAAGGCCCATGGTGGTATTTGATACCGTCCGCCGGTATTTTGAGTACAAGGGTTACGACGTAAACTACGTTTCCAATTTCACAGATGTGGATGACAAGATCATCAAGAAAGCCAATGAGGAGGGCGTGTCCTCCCAGGAGATCTCTGAGCGCTTTATCAAGGAGTGCAAAAAGGATATGGAAGGTCTGAATGTCAAGCCTGCCACCACGCATCCCAAGGCCACTGAGGAGATTGACGGCATGATCAGAATGATCAGCGAGCTCATCGATGAAGGCTACGCCTACGAGAAAAATGGTACGGTTTATTTCAGAACCCGCCAGTTTAAGAATTATGGCCAGCTTTCCAACAAGAATCTTGACGATATGATAGCTGGAGCCAGGATCGCCGTGAACGAGGAGAAGGATGACGCCATGGACTTTGTTCTGTGGAAGCCCAAAAAAGAAGGGGAGCCTTCCTGGCCGAGCCCCTGGGGAGACGGCCGTCCCGGCTGGCACATTGAGTGTTCCGTCATGTCCAAAAAGTACATTGGGGATACCATCGACATCCATGCCGGCGGTGAGGATCTGATCTTCCCCCACCATGAGAATGAGATTGCTCAGAGTGAGGCCTGCAACCATGAGAAATTTGCCAATTACTGGATGCACAATGCCTTTTTAAATATTGATAATAAAAAAATGTCAAAGTCAGCAGGCAATTTCTTCACAGTTCGTGAGATCAGTGAGAAATATGATCTTCAGGTAATCCGTTTCTTTATGCTCAGTGCTCATTACAGAAGTCCCTTAAACTTCAGCGATACTCTCGTGGAGGCTTCCAAAAACGGACTTGAGAGAATTCTGACCTCCATCGACCGGCTCCGTGAACTGGCGGCAGCCGGACAGGAAGACCAGCTGACAGAGACTGACCAGAAGCACGTGGAGGAAGCTAAGGGCCTGGTGGCGAAATTTGAGGAGGCCATGGAAGATGACTTTAACACAGCAGACGCCATCTCCGCCATTTTTGAGCTGGTGAAGCTTGCCAACGTCACCGGTGCCAAAGGGTCACAGGCCTACGCCCGTTTCCTTCTTGAAACCATTACCAGTCTCTGCGATATCCTGGGTATTGACACTGACAGGAAAGAAGAGCTCCTGGATGCGGACATAGAGGCCCTGATTGAAGAGAGACAGGCTGCCAGAAAGGCAAGGAACTTTGCCCGCGCCGATGAGATTCGTGATCAGCTGGCAGAAAAAGGAATCATTCTGGAAGATACCCGCCAGGGCGTAAAGTGGAGAAGAGCTTAATGGAAGACATCCCAAAAGGAAAGAACTCCACGGAAAAAGGCTTTATAGAGAAAGGCTTCATGGGGAGCCTGATTGACCATTTTCCCCTGACCGAGAAAGAACTGAAGACCTATTCTGCTCTGGCTCTGGCCTATATAGGTGACTGCGTTTTCGACCTGGTTGTCAGAACCATCCTGGTCAGCAGGGGGAATGACAAGCCCCAGGCTTATCACAGACGGGCGATACATTTTGTCAATGCTGCAGCCCAGAAGGATATGATGTCCATGCTGACAGCCTCCCTGACAGAGGAGGAGAAGGCTGTATTCCGGCGGGGCAGGAATGCCAAAGGGGCCTCACCGGCCAGGAATCAGAGCCTGCATGATTATCGGATTGCCACGGGATTTGAAGCTTTGCTGGGCTACCTCTATCTGTCGGGACAGCGGGAGAGACTTTACCAGCTGCTGAGCCTTTGCCTGCAGGAGGAAGAAAAGCTTCTGACCCCGGTTCTCGAAGAAGAAGAGGCGGCCGTTCACAGAAGGCGGCCCGGCAGAAAATAGGCAGCGACAATATAGTGAGTATAGGGAGAACAAACCATGTCATATGAAGAGTGCAGCCTGATTGGAAGAAATGCAGTCCTTGAGGCTTTCCGGTCCGGCAAGACCATCGATAAATTATTTGTGCTGGACGGCTGTCAGGATGGACCGGTAAAGTCTATCCTCAGGGAAGCCAGAAAGCAGGAGACTCAGATCAGATTTGTCTCCAGGGAAAAGCTGGACTCCCTGTCCGGCAGGGAAAAACACCAGGGCGTGGTGGCCATAGCGGCAGCCTTTGCCTATGCCGATCTGGAAGACCTGTTTCAGAAGGCACAGGAAAAAGGGGAGGATCCTTTTTTCATCCTCTGTGATGAAATCGAGGATCCCCATAATCTGGGAGCCATCATCCGGACAGCAAACCTGGCCGGCGCCCACGGCGTGATCATCCCCAAAAGAAGAGCGGTGGGTCTGACCGGCACTGTGGCCAAGGTTTCAGCAGGAGCCGTAGCCTACACACCGGTGGCCAGGGTGACCAACCTTTCCAGGACCATAGATGCCCTGAAAGAGAGGGGAATGTGGTTCGTCTGCGGAGAGATGGATGGCCAGATCATGTATGAGCAGAATCTGACAGGCCCCATCGGCCTTGTCATCGGCAATGAGGGCAGCGGCGTGAGCCGCCTTGTCCGGCAAAAATGTGATCTGCACGCCGCCATTCCCATGAGGGGAGATATCGATTCTCTGAATGCATCGGTGGCAGCCGGCGTTCTTGCCTTTGAGATCGTCAGACAGAGGATGGGCCAGGGAAGCAGGAACTGATCAGAGAAACTTATAGTAATAGAATCTGACAATAAAGAAAGAATCTGAAAATAGTAAAAGAATCTGAAAAAACCGAAGACCCGCCTGCGGGTTTTGGTCCCTGATATAAAAAAAGCCGGAAGGAAGAAATACTCTCCCTTTCGGCTTTTTTCTGTGATTCCATGTTTAGTGCATTACAAAAATAGGAATTAGAATTTCATTTTCTTGAAATCGTTGACATCCCGCCGCCCGCGAAGATCCTGACGCTGCACCATGTCCTTGATGACGGGTTCTTTCTTTTCCACATATTCCAGCATGTGCCAGCGTTTGGCCAGATTGTTGCGGTAGTACCTGTCAATCTCAAAACAGTGGTCAAAACGCTGCAGGATCGTTTTGTTCATGAAATGGTGTTCTTCCATATAGGCCTCCACCTGATCTGAGAACGATTTGTAAAGGATTTTTTGTTCTTCCTCCTCCAGGGCAGAAAAGATCAGGTCATTCTTCATGGCACAGGCGAAAGATCTCAGCTTGTGCAGAGACACCCGGTGCCGGATTAACAGCAGTCTCAGGTAGTTGTACCAGGTGTTGCGGAACTTGATGTAGTATTCACTCACTCCGGCATCATAGGCATCGAGACCCTTACAGAAATTGAAATTTCTCCTCATGTAGGTGTAGTCGAAGAGAAGATTCTGAAAGAAGTAGCTGATAAAATAGCCGATCTGGTAGATGGGAGAGGTGAATTTGTCATAGTAATTGTAGTCCTCGATATTGACTTTCAGCTTCCGCAGGTGTCTTTTTCTGATGGTGTTGCGGATATAGTAAAAGAGAACAATAACCAGGACGATCGCAATGGCTCCTACTCTATAGTAGATCTGGTTGGGACCCTCCATAAAGACAGTGTGGGACAGACCATATATTGCGGCACCGATGGCGACCACAAAGGTTAGAAACATTTCAAACATACAGGATTCCCTTTCTATTCTAATTATTTCTTGGTATTGCTTAGTATTGCTGTATTTCTCAGCGGCAGATTCAAAATCTCAAAGACTGATTCTGGATTTATCATATAATCAATATAATTATAGCTTTTTTTAATCATGGTTACAATGTATTTTTGTTTCACCTAGGAAAAAGTATTGGTCTTGACCAGCAGGGAAAAAACAAAAAATTTCCGAAAACTCAAAAAAATATCATCTGGGTCTGTATTTTGGCAATGAATAGCTGTTATAGTAGAAGTGTCCCGGGCATGACCCTGCCTGGACAGGAGTATGACCTGTGGAGGAAACAGGAGAAGGAGAAAGGATTCGATGAACAATATCATTCTGATTGGTATGCCGGCGGTGGGGAAAAGTACCATCGGCGTCATTCTTGCCAAGGAACTGGGCTATCAGTTCCTCGATGCGGATCTGGTCATCCAGCAGAGGGAGGGAAGTCTCCTGAGAGAAATACTGGCCAGGCATGGCGTGGAGGGCTTTCTGCAGATAGAAAACGAAGTGAACGCCTCCATTGAGGCTGAGAGGACGGTCATTGCCACAGGCGGGAGTGCCGTCTACGGCCGGGAGGCCATGGAACATTACAAGAAGATCGGGACTATCGTTTACCTCAGCTGCCGCTACGATCTCCTGAAAAAGCGGCTTGAGGACCTGCGGGGCAGGGGCGTGGTCATGAGAGAAGATCAGACACTGCTGGAAATTTACAGGGAAAGATGTCCTTTATATGAAAAATATGCGGATTTTATCCTGGAAGAAGATGAAAAAAACATAGAAGAGACTTTACAATTGCTTCTCAAACTGTTAAATTGTTAAATTGAGTATTTGTGTTTTAAAATATTGAAATAGATAAAAAAGGAGTTTCCATGGAGCGAAATGCATTTCCTGTAATGAAAAATATATTTTCGAGATTATTTTCCAACAATCGGAAGCCGGAAATCCCTCAGAATAATAAGGAACTTAAGCAGAACAAAAAGAAGATCAAGAATCTGGAGACAAAGCTCACTGCCGCAAAGATTGAGATGCAGAAGGCCTGCGCTGATTTCAGCCTTTATGCCAACGAGAGAAGAAGGTATGACCGGGGCCAGAGTGGGACTGCAGGCAGTTTTATAAAGGGGAATCCTCTGGTATCCATCATTATCATTAACCGGAACGGCCTGGAGCATTTCCGGGTTCTGATGAAGTCCCTGGTGGAGAGAACCTTTTACAGGAATTTCGAGATTATTTGTGTGGACAATGGGTCCAGCGATGAGTCCATCGCTTTTCTGGAAGGGTACCGGGAGTATTTTCCCATCAGGATTATTCTGAACGGGGAGAATAAATCCTTCTCGGAGGCCAACAATATCGGTGTCCGGGAGGCGAAGGGAGACTATTATCTGTTTCTCAACAATGACATAGAAGTGACGGACGGCTGGCTGGATGAGCTGCTCCATGCCTGCCAGCAGGAGGAGAATGCCGGAGCTGTGGGAGCCAGACTGCTCTACCCGGCAATCCCCGGCAATCTGAAGAAGGCCAGGAGATCCTACGCCATCCAGCACGCCGGTGTAATTTTTAAAGAAGTGGTCCGGGAGGACCAGTATTTTATCCAGCCTTATAACCGCAGAAACTGTGAGCCTGACAGGGAACATTTCGGCAGCAGTGAGCGGCTTGCGGCAGTGACTGCGGCAGTGCTGCTGGTGGAGGCCGGGAAGTATAAACAGATCGGTGGTTTTGACGAGCAGTATATCTATGGCTATGAGGATGTGGACCTCTGCCTGAAACTGGATGAAGCCGGTTATCGAAACATCTACTGTCCCCACAGTATCCTCTTTCACTATGAGTTTGGTACTCAGAAGGAGGATGATAAGGAGGAGGTATACCAGCGCCGACTCAGAAATTTTCAGATCTTCCGGGATCGCTGGCAGGAATATCTCAGCAGAAAAGTGCTGGAGGACAAGCTTCAGGGAACCCACGTTTACACGGATCAGCATATGCTGGTGACCGTCCTTTCAGAAGAGCCGGTCTCCGGGGAGGAGGCGGTGGATGAGAGGCCGGCAGACCCGGCCCTGACGGCATGCCTGAGACGGCTGTTCAGATTAGACAACGACCCGGATTATGTACTTGTCCGCAGGACTTACCAGGAATATGAGATGCTGGCCGATGATGACATGGAGACAGATCTTCTGATTGATCCTGCCGGAAAATATAAGGATCTTCCCCACAGGAAGGAGAGCCGTCAGGTCATACCCTCATGGATTTGAACAGCGGCGGACCCAAACAGGAAGCCTGCGCAAGAAAGGAATTATTATGAACGAGAAGGGTGGACAAAAACACAGGAGCAAAGCGGCAGGTCTGGGCGTTTTTGCGGGACGTTTTGGAGCAGGACTTCTGCTGGCCTTAGGACTGATAATGGTTTTTGCGCTGGAATATAAGGCTGATCTGCGTCAGAATCTGGAGAAATCAATTCCGGTGACCATGTATTTTAAACATAAGGAGAATACCGTTCAGGAAATCAATGATCAGGCACCAGTGTTTGAGGAAGATTTTTTGTGTACTGTCTCAAATCTGAAAAGACTGAAGCTTCACACGGACAAGGTGCAGGTGGAGGACGATACCCGGATGGAACTGTCCCTGGTCAACCTGGACACCGGGAAGACCTGTTATTTTCGGGATTTTCCTGCCGCTAAGATCCGCCGGTCCATCTATCAGATGACCATGGAGCAGCCCCTCAAAGATTCAGAAGGTGCCGTCATGAGACTGAAGATTCGCCTGATTGCGAAAAAAAGCGGTCAGGAGAACCGGATCTGTCTTACCGCCGGCCAGCGCTACGGTTTTGTGAAGGCGGTGAACGGCGATAAAAACAATAAGACCAATGTCATCTACAAGATGTATTATGGGAATAGATCGGGCCTGAAACGACTCTATCTTCTGCTTTGCGCAGCCCTGCTGCTGCTGGCGGGGATCGCTTATTTTCTGCTGGTGATCTGCAGGAGGACACTCTGGCAGGCCTATCTGCCTCTGGCTCTGGTTCTTGGGTTAATCATGACCTTTGTCATACCGGTTCAGGCAGTGCCTGACGAGCCGGCTCACATTGATACCGCCTACACCATGTCCAATCGGATTCTGGGGACCGGGTCCCCGAAGAGAGAGGGCTATTCCTATAAGAGGGCCTGTGATGCCGTCATGCAGGATATGATGGCCAATACCCTCGAGCCGAATCATTATTATCAGTTGTCAGAACATTTCCTGGAGAAGCCGGCGGATACCCGGGCTATGGAAGTTGTGGCTATGGACGCGGGACGCATCGTTCCCCGTTTTGTCTATCTGCCTTCTGCTCTGGGCATATCTCTGGGCCGGGCCATGGGACTGTCGGCCCTGATGACCTTTACTCTGGGCAGGATGATGAATCTGCTGCTTTATCTGCTGCTCACGATGCTGGCTCTGTTTCTTATACCCTATGGGAAAAATATGCTGGCCCTGGTCATGCTGCTGCCCATCACCATGCAGCAGGCGGCCTCTGTATCCTACGATGCCGTTTTAAACAGTGTGCTCTTCCTCTTTATTGCTCTTTGCCTTAGAGCGGCACAAAAGGAGAGAATCTCGCTGTTTTATGCCATCCTGCTGGGATGTTTCAGCGTTTTTATCGTTCTGTCCAAAGGGGCAGTCTACTCACCCCTTCTTCTTTTGCTGCTTCCGGTCATCTTCCGGAAGAACGATGCCCCTGCGGAAAATGCTGTGGAAGGAGGAAGCGGGGCTTATCACGACATTGAGGGCGATGGGGAACATGACACTTATGTCAGAAATCCCAGAAGTCGTCAGAGGACTAAGACAAAAGAGCAGCAGACGAAATCGCTGACCAGTCAGAATGAAGTTTCAGGGAGCAGACCGAAAAGATTTCTTTTCCTGCTTGTCCCTGCAGCACTGCTGGTGATGGCCGTCCTCTTTGCCATAAAGTTCTACCCCGTATTCAAGCCGGTGCTGGAAGGAAACCTGAGCGCCGAGAAAGGGTTGACTTACACGGTGGCCAGCCTTCTGGCCCATCCTCAGAAGATTCCCTATCTTCTGTGGAATACCTTCCAGACCCAGAGTGATTACCAGCTCTTTGGTCTTCTGGGCGGCAACCTGGCATGGCGGGAGATTCAAATCAACCGAATCTATCCCATCATTTTACTGATTTGTCTCCTGCTTCTGATCCATGCGGACGGGGATACTTTCCAGGGTGGAAAAAGGCAGAGACTGCTTTATATCGTGACAGCCATAAGTTCTATTACCCTGGTTATGCTCTCTATGCTGATCATGTTCACAGCAAGGAGCCAGACGAGGATCGTCGGTCCCCAGGGCAGATATTATCTGGCTGTATTTCCCCTGCTGCTGCTGGCGGCCACCACATCCATGGTCCATGTCAGCAGGAAACAGTCGATCACCATTGCCATGACAGCGATGGTGACGGAAATTATTATGGTTATGTGTGCCTTCTGCCTGGCATTTTCTTAAAAGCAGGCAGGGTTTCCTCTTCACTGATGGACAAGTCTGTGAAGAGCCGGTGCATGCAGTGAGCTGATTCATCATCTGGAATTAAGATAAATCTTGGAGATAATTATATGGTTTTTAGTTCAATCGTCTTTCTGTGGATCTTTCTTCCCACAGTATTTCTGGGAAATGTTCTTCTGAATCGAATAGCCGGAGTGAAGGCTTCCAATATCCTTCTGCTCTTTGCCAGTCTCTTCTTCTATGCCTGGGGGGAGCCGGTTTATGTAATCCTGATGCTCGTCTCGATTCTGATGAACTGGATTTTCGGATTGCTGCTGGAACAATTCAAAACAAGAAAAAGGGCCAGGGCCTTCACTTTGGCCGTGGGCGTGATTGCCAATCTGGCCATGCTGGGTTATTTCAAATATGCCGGTATGTTTGTGGGAACCATTAACAGAATTGCCGGACATGAGGTGATAAAAGATCCTCAGGTACCCCTGCCCATCGGCATTTCCTTCTTTACATTCCAGGCTATGTCCTATGTGATCGACGTTTACCGGGGAGAGTGTGAGACCCAGAGGAGTCTGCCGAAACTGGCGCTTTATGTCTCCTTTTTCCCACAGCTGATCGCAGGACCTATTGTAAAGTACAAAGATGTCAATAAGCAGATTGACAATCGAAAAGTCAGCCTGCAGAAAGCCTCTTTCGGCTTCCGCCGCTTTATCTATGGCTTGGCAAAGAAAGTGCTGATCTCCAACATTTTAGGAGAGATCGTGGACGGCATCATCGCCACAGACATCAGCAAGATCAGCTGCCTGATGGCCTGGGTGGCCATGGGACTTTACCTGATTCAGCTCTACTATGACTTTTCCGGTTATTCTGATATGGCAATCGGCCTGGGAAAAATGTTCGGATTCGATTTTCACGAGAACTTCCGTTATCCGCTCATATCCTGTTCTTTCCAGGAGTTCTGGGTGAGATGGCATCTGTCGCTGAGTACCTGGTTCAGGGAGTATGTCTACTTTCCGCTGGGAGGCAGCCGGAAGGGAAGAAGGAGGACCTATATCAATCTGATGGCAATCTTCCTGCTCACCGGTTTCTGGCACGGTGCCGGCTATAATTTTGTCCTTTGGGGCTTCTGCCACGGTGTGTGTACCATTGCGGAGCACATGGGCTTCAAGAAAATTCTTGACAAGAATAAAGTGATCGGCTGGTTCTATACCATGTTTATGATTGTCCTTACCGTATCCTTGTTCCGTCTGGACAATACCATCCTTGCCCTGAAGTTTATGCACCGGATGCTCATGCCCTGGAAATATGCCCTGTCGCCGGTTTCTCTCTGGGAGTACATTGACCACCATGGTCTTTTCATTATCATTGTCGCCTTTATCGGTATGGGTTTCCTGCAGAAGGCAGCGATGAAGTTCCAATGGATGAACCGATGGAAATACTCTGTGCCTGAGGCCGTCTACTGTGCGGCTGTGCTGGGTCTTTCCATACTCGCTGTAGCCAGCAGTACCTACAACCCCTTTATTTACTTTAAATTCTGAGATTAGGAGTGAATCTTATGAAGCACGCCAAGCATGTCGGAAAAGGAAAGAGGAATCTGACTTCTGTTCAGGAAGAAAAGTGCCTGTCCAAAGGACTCCAGATTACTTATATCATCATTTTTATCCTGTTTTTATGTACCGCCTACACAAGCTGGTACTTTCTTCAGGATCGCTTTGAGGCGGATACGACGGATGTGGAGAACAGAAATATGGCAGAACTGCCTCCTTTGTCCATGGAGAACCTGGATGGTTATACCAGGTCCCTGGAAAGCTTTATCAATGATCACCTGCCCTACCGCAGCAGTCTGATCCGGATGAACAGTATCCTGGAATACAGCCTTTATAAAGATTCTCCAAACCCGGATGTGGTCATTGGAAAAGAAGACTGGCTTTTCTACAATACAAAGATTAATCTCTCCGCCTATAAAGGAGAGAATCTGTTCAATGAAAAACAGTTGAAAAAGATTGCCAAAAATCTTCAGAAAAGCAAGGACCGACTGGCTAAGGAAGGCAGGGAATTCGTTCTTTTTATCGCGCCCAACCGTGCCAGGATGAACGCCCGCTTTATGCCGGATTTCATTGGGCCGCCGGCGGAAGAACTGGCAGTCCATCAGATGATCGATTATCTCAGCAGACACACAGATGTGAAAGTGGTGTTTGACGAAGACAAGCTTTTGGATGCCCAGGACCAGTATCCGGATAAGATTACCTATCACAAGACGGACACCCATTGGAATGAATACGGCGCCTACATCTGTACTGTGGAACTGCTGAAGACTCTGGGCGTTCAGATGCCCGATTATGACAGCAGTGATGTGACCATCGAGGAGAGCGACGATGTCTCCGGAGATATGGCAAAACTGATGAATCTGCAGGATTACTATCCTGCTGGAAAGACTTACAAGGTGACCGGCTATGATACCCACCATATGGAAGTGGTGGAATCAGACTTCTACGGTGCGGTGGTCACGAAGTCTGAAGGGGCAGACCCAAGAAGCCTGTTTGTCATCAGGGATTCCTTCTGCACGGCCATGGTGGATATTCTGGGTTCCCAGTTCCAGTCCGCCCGCATGGTCCACCATGAGGGGTACAAGAATGCCATGATCAAAGAGGCAGATCCCGATATCGTCGTCTATGAATGCGCAGAGGCCAGGATCAAGGACCTGAAGAAATGGTGCTATGATCCTGATTGATGATAAAGGGAGGGAAGCTTCTTTCCCGAAAAATCCTGATAGGAGATTGTGAAGATGAAAGAGAGAAACGCCAATCTGGATATGATCCGAGTCTGGTCCATGACCTGTGTTCTTCTGATGCACACGCCGAAGAATCCATGGTCAGCCATCCCCGTGTTCGGATGGGTCGTCAACTGTTTTATCGTGGCCAGCAACAGTCATTTTTATATGCTGAGCGGCCAGATGAATCTGGCAAAAACATTTTCTACAAAGGAAGATTATAAGGAATACTATGTCAAGAGACTGGTCTCCATCGTTTTTCCTTACCTGCTGGTGACCATGGCCATGACTTTGTGGAATATGGTCCTGGAAGGTCAGACGATCGGACTGAGAAGTTATATCAAGCATATGTATATGGACCTTATGGTGGATAATGGAACTATCCATTTCTGGTTTATGTATCCTTTGATCGGCATGATGCTCAGTGCCCCTTTCCTTTCCCGCATGCTGCATGCCATAGAGGACTGGGAGTTGTCTCTGCTCATGATGATCGGCCTATTGTGGGGCGTTGTCAGTATTTACCTGACGGCGGATATCGGCGTCGGCTTTGCCTACACAGGATGGTTCGCTGCAGGCTGGCTTCTGACCTTTATCGCCGGCTACTATTGTGACCGGGTAATCGGGGCAAAAGCACGCCCCTGTCTCTATCTTGCCGGATTTATCGGTATGGCGGCCACCACCATAGGATGTGCCTTCTTTCCGGAGCATTTCCTCTTTGCCATGGACTGGTCGCCCCTTTACCTGATCTTTGTCATGGCCTGGTATGTATTCCTGAAGGATGCCTTCGTCATTCGTAATCAGGGGGTCAAGCGCTTTCTGACTTTCATGACAAAGCATACCTTTACCATTTACCTGATTCACTATGGCGTGATTCATAATATCACCCTCAGACTGATTGATAAGTTGAAGCTGCCTTATATTTATATCTTCAGCTTTCTTTTCAGTTTTGGGCTCTCCCTGGCTGCTGCTATTCTACTGGACACTTTTTTTATTAAACCCGTACAAAAATGGATGCGCCGCACTCTTCTGGGGCCGAGTGAGAGACAGGAAAAACCGAAGCAGGAAAGAATCTGAAGGCTGCTGAATATCGGAAAAGGACACTTTTTGACTGACACACAGGGACAAACAAACGGCAGTGGATTGTGTCAGATAGACAAATCGGATAGAGATAAAAGGGATGATCAGACTTCTGGCGGATGAAGGAAATTTGCCCACGTTTACTTGACACTAAGTGAAATCATGTATAATATAATCAATGATGGATATGATTTCCGTTAAAGAGGAAAGACTGTTTATCGACAGGATAACAGGAATCAATGATTCTCTTAACAGGCATGGGATGAAGATGAGTTTTTGGAATAGGATAAAAATACTGTTAAAGCGGATCCTTCCTCCGGGACGGTCCTATTTCCAGCAGGAATTTGAGCGGACCCGGAAGGATATAGAGATAGTTCTTGACCGGGAGAAAAAGCTTCTGGACCGGCTGGACAGACAGCAGAAGGAGATCAGCCGGCTGAAAGGTTATATAGACCAGGAGCTTTCCAGGAGGGATCGGTGGCCCATGCTGGCCTCTGAGGCCATGAGAAAGGCCGGCGGCCGTCCGGTCTGGGTCATAAAGTGTCCGGCACCGGATAAGGAGAGCAAGACCACCTGGGGAGATTATCACTTTGCGAGGGCGCTGCAGAAGTATCTGGAGAGACTGGGTCTGTATGTGGAGCTTTCTTTCCATGAGGACTGGAACTGCAGGACCTATGCGGATGTCATTCTGGTGCTGCGGGGTACGCATAAGTATCTGCCGGACCGGGGAAAAGAGGATTGTCTTTATATCATGTGGAATATCAGCCATCCGGAGGATATCTCAAAAGAGGAGTATGAGCTCTATGATGTGGTCTGTACCGCGTCCCGCAGCTATGCGGAACAACTGGCCGGGGAACTGACCATTCCAGTGTATCCGCTTCTTCAGTGTACAGACACGGAGTTGTTCTGTCCACCGGAGAAGGAGGAGGGAATGACGGAGCCATCCTTTGTTCACCAGTATCTTTTTGTGGGTAATACCCGCGGTACGGACCGGCCATGTATCGAATGGGCTCTCAAACATGATCTTCCCCTGGATGTGATCGGAAAGGGATGGAAAAAGAGATATCCGGATAAAAACCGGCATTTTATCGGCCTTTCGGTGGAAAATGATGCCCTGCCGGCTCTTTACCGAAGCTCGAAGGTTACTCTGAATGACCATTGGCCGGATATGTTGAAGTATCAGTTTATCAATAATAGGATATTTGATGCCTTAGCCTGTGGTCTTCCCGTGATTTCAGACCGATGTTCGGAGCTTGCCGAGATATTTCCGGACGCGGTACTCTACTATGACAGCGAGGAGACTTTTCTTTCCTGCTGCAGACAGATTGATGAGGAATATGATCGGATCAAGGCCGAAGTTGAGAAACAGCGGCCTTTAATCTGCAGGGACTATTCTTTCGAAACCAGGGCCCGGCAGCTCTTTGAGATTGCGGGCTGCCATAAAAAGGATGGATCAGCGGGAGAATACACTGAATCAATGAAACAGATCTAATCATTATGTCATCTATATAGATTACCGGGAGACCAATGCCCGAAAAAGGAGTGAATCGTGAAAAAAGGACCTCATTTTGACAAGAAGGATCATACCCATGTAGTTCTGGCTTATGGTGAGAGCCCCTTTCTTGAGGAATGTATACGGTCTCTTCTTGCCCAGACTCTCAGGACCGGGATTATCGTGGCAACTTCCACACCGAATGATCATATTCTTACTGTCGCGGAACGCTATCGACTGCCCGTAAAGGTGAATTCGGGAAAGTCCGGTCTGGCGGAAGACTGGGATTTTGCTCTGCATGCTGCGGGGACTCCTTTGGTAACTCTGGCCCATCAGGATGATATTTACCATAAGTATTACACAGAGGATATATTAAAAGCTGCCAATCAGGCCGCAAATCCCCTGATCATCCATACGGACTACTGGGAGATACGAGACGGTAAGATGGTGAGCAGCAACCGCCTTCTTCTCATCAAGAGGCTGATGCTGGCTCCAATGCGGATTCCCGTTTTTCAGACAAATCGTTTTGTGCGCCGCAGGATTATTTCCCTGGGCAATCCGATTTGCTGTCCGTCGGTATCCTATGTGACAGGGAATCTGAAAGGGTTTCATTTTCAGAGTAAAATGAAATGTAATGTAGACTGGCAGGCCTGGGAGGAGCTTTCAAAACGAAAAGGCTCCTTTGTCTATGTAAACAGAAAAAGAATGGGCCACCGTATTCATAAAGCATCCGCCACCAGTGAGATGATCAGTGATTCCCACAGACACCGGGAAGACCTGATCATGTATAAGAAGTTCTGGCCCGGGTCTGTAGCAAAGCTTTTAGAACATTTTTACAGACTGGCGGAAGATTCCAATAAGACAGACGGAAAAAACCGGCAATAAAACATAAGGATGAATTCGTGAAAAAACTGGTAATTATCCCTGCCTATAATGAGCAGGATTCTATCGAACAAACGGTACAGAATATCAGGGAATGCGCACCGGATTTTGATTACCTGGTGATCAATGACGGGTCGACGGACGATACCCTTGCTGTCTGCCTGCGGGCAGAGATCCCCTGTTTGAACCTGCCTGTGAATCTGGGCATAGGAGGAACGGTTCAGGCCGGCTATCTGTATGGTATCCGTCACGGTTATGATCTGGCTGTCCAGATTGACGGAGATGGTCAGCATGATGCGGCCTATCTGGACCAAATGGCCCAAGTCCTGGCTGAGGACCAGGCAGATATGGTGATCGGCTCCCGATTTATTACAAAAGAAGGTTTTCAGTCCTCCGTTTTCCGAAGAATCGGAATCCGCCACTTCAGCATGCTGATCCGGCTGCTGACCGGTGCGACGATCACGGACCCCACTTCAGGGATGAGAATGGTCAACCGGAAAGTTATGAGGGTTTATGCGGCATATTACCCCAAGGACTATCCTGAGCCGGAAAGTGCGGTGCAGATTCTTACCAGAGGTTACAGGATCAGGGAGATTCCGGTTATCATGAGGGAAAGAAATGGAGGAGTTTCCTCCATTAATCTTAAGAATTCTGTTTATTACATGGTCAAGGTCACCTTGTCTGTGATTATCGCAAGGTTCAGAAAGTAGGTCACTTATGATTTCAACCCGATTACAGTTATTTATTGCGGCATGTATAGTCTTGATGGGGGCTGCAATCGTAAGAATGGTCAGTAAGAAAAAGATTGACTTGCCTTATGCAATCGGATGGCTGCTGCTCCTGCTCATAGGATTGCTTTTTGACATCTTCCCCGTTATTTTGTACCGCTTGTCTGACTTTATCGGCGTCGGACTTCCGGCAAATATGATTTTTATGGTCAGTCTGTTCCTTCTTATTCTGGCGACCTATTTGCTTACGGCGTCTTTGAGCAGACTTGCGGAAAAAACCAAAAGACTGACCCAGGAGATTGCACTCCTGCAAAGAGAGATTGATGTACTGAAGATGCAAAACAGGGAAATGACCGCAAAGCTTGAGCATATTGAGAAGGAAAACCAGGAATGAAGCATAAAGAGAGGGAAACCTTACCCAGAGTAAATGTTCTCCTGTCTGCCTACAATGGAGAAAAATACATCACAGAACAGGTTGACAGTATTGTCAGGCAGGATTATCCCAATCTTGAGATCTATATCAGGGATGACGGATCTTCAGACCGAACCCTGGATCTCCTGAAGGCCTGCAAGAAAGAGAACTCAAAGGGTAGAAATATCCATATCTATTCCGGGAAGAATGTGGGATATGGCCCCAGCTTCCTATGGCTCCTCAGGATAAGCAGTCAGGGCGATTACTGGGCTTTCTGTGACCAGGATGATGTCTGGATGGAGGATAAGATCCGGCGCGGAGTATCCTGGATGGAGGAGCAAAAAGACAGAGAAGAGACAGCCCTGCTGTATCACAGCGCCTTTTTGGAGACAGACGAAAGACTTTCGGTCAAAGGGATCTATCTTCCTGAGAACCGGGACAGCTATTGCTTCCAGAAAGCAATCACAGAGTGTATGCACATGGGCTTTTCCAGCCTTCTTAACAGGAAGCTCAGGGAGTTGGCCGTCAGAGGTCCGGTCAGGGAGATCGTCTCCCATGACTGGTGGGTGGAACTGATTGTAATGGAGTTTGGCAGAGCCTGTTTTGACCCCATCCCGTCGAGCTTTCATAGAAGACTGGACAGCAGCCAGTCTTCGAGAGCCCTCTCCGCCCGTGCCAAATGGGTATTTAAAGCTCTGACCAAAGAATCGGAGATCCGGAATCTGACCAGGGCATTTATGTCTGTCTTCCGGGAGGATATGTCAAAAGAAGACAGAGATCTTCTTGCCTTATTCAGCCCCCCCTATACTTTTTCCAAAGCTTTAAAGAAAAGCGGTTATCCTGCCAGATGGCGTACATCTTTAAGTTCTGAGCTGGTTTTGCGCATGCTGATGCTGCTTGGCAGGATTTAGGGGCCGACGGACATACAGATAAAAGACTTTGTACGATGTGAAAAATGACAGATAGTTTCGAAGGAACTTATGTGAAGGAGACAGGACATGGGACAGATTAAAGTGAATAAGAATGTAGGCGGAATAGAAGGACTTCATGTGATTGAGCCGACGGTTCACGGAGATTCCAGAGGCTATTTTGTGGAGACCTATAACCAGAGAGACATGGAAGAGCAGGGACTTAACATGGTTTTTGTTCAGGATAACCAGTCGTCATCGGCGAAGGGAGTGCTGAGGGGACTTCATTTTCAGAAAAAATATCCCCAGGGAAAGCTTGTTCGTGTTGTGAAAGGTACTGTCTATGACGTTGCCGTGGATATCAGAAAGGGAAGCAGGACCTACGGAAAATATTATGGGGTGGTACTGTCAGAAGATAACTTTAAACAGTTCTACATTTCAGAAGGATTTGCCCATGGATTTCTTGTCCTTTCCGATATGGCGGAATTCTGTTATAAATGCACGGATTTCTATCATCCGGGAGACGAGGGGGGACTGGCATGGAATGATCCCGAAATCGGGATCCAATGGCCGCAGGTGACCGGAAGCTATCCGGGAGATGCTTCTGCCGGAGCTTATCGGCTGGAAGACGGAACTCCTCTGAATTTAAGTGAGAAAGATCAGAAATGGAGCGGCCTGTCCGCCCTGGATCTGTCAGATTCTATGGAATAAAGGAGAATCGGTTTGGGAAACGGGACATCAATTATCAGAGAGATTTCAGCCAATAGAAGGCTGATGTTTACTCTGGCCAAAAATGATTTCAGAACTAAATTTGCCGGATCATATTTCGGGATAATATGGGCCTTTATCCAGCCGGTGGTGACAATCCTGGTCTATGTTTTTGTATTTCAGGTCGGGTTCGGAGCCCAGCCGGTGAACGGATGTCCATTCGCCCTTTGGCTGACGGCAGGACTGGTACCCTGGTTTTATTTCTCCGATCTTCTGAATGGGGGAGCCAATACTTTTCTGGATTATAATTATCTGGTGAAAAAGGTTGTCTTTCAGATCAGTATTCTGCCTTGTGTAAAGATGATGTCAGCTCTCTTTGTTCATCTGGTTTTTATTGCGGCAAGCCTGCTGCTCTGTGTTTTTTTCGGCAGATTGCCGGATCTTTATTGCCTTCAGCTGATTTATTATTCTTTTGCCCTCACAGTCCTGGGTCTGTCTCTCAGTTACCTCACCGGTTCTGTGGTGGTTTTCTTCCGGGACCTGTCCCAGGTGATTGTGATCGTACTCCAGGTCGGTGTCTGGATGACCCCCATCATGTGGCGGCTGGAGATTCTGCCACCTGCTTTACAGAAAGTGATGAAATTAAACCCTTTATACTATATTGTCACTGGATACAGGGATGCTCTTGTCAATAAACAATGGTTCTGGGAGCATGGACTACTGACCCTGTATTACTGGGTTTTTACGTTATTGCTATATTTCCTGGGGACAAAAGTGTTCTCCGGCTTAAAGGCTCATTTTTCGGATGTGCTTTAAAAAAGAAGAGAATCATGACCCGAAACAGCATGCAGAATAGGTGAAAAAATGCAGGATAATGCAATTGTTCTTAATCAAATCACGAAAATATATAAGCTTTATGATCATCCCATGGACCGGCTTAAGGAAACCTTTGACCCGTCAGGGAAAAAAAGGCACAAGGAGCACTATGCCCTCAGGGATGTCAGCTTTTCTGTTAAGAGAGGCGAATGTATCGGAATTATCGGCACCAACGGCTCAGGAAAATCCACGGTTCTGAAGATTATCACCGGCGTTTTGAATAAGACCAGCGGAGATCTTCAGGTAAACGGAAGAATCTCTGCCCTGCTGGAGCTGGG
>JBGUIF010000168.1:0-7011 GCA_045112755.1 Anaerobutyricum sp. | reverse complement strand
TTGGCGATGGCGTCCTGGTGGGAACCGGAAAATGCGGCAAATACCAGTTTTCCGGCATAGGGTGCCCGGTCGTAGACCTGCATCCGGGTCACCCTCTCATAGACTTCGATAATGGCCGGAAGGTCTGTGAAATCCAGACCCGGCTCCACGCCGTGGGAGTACATATTGAGGGCCAGAGTGACGATATCCACATTGCCGGTTCTCTCGCCGTTGCCAAAGAGAGTTCCCTCCACCCGGTCTGCGCCTGCCAGAAGTGCAAGTTCGGTGTCCGCCACACCGGTTCCCCGGTCATTGTGGGGGTGAAGAGAGAGGACAACGCCATCCCGGTACTTCAGGTGCTTATGCATATACTCAATCTGGCTGGCATAAATATGGGCCATAGAGTGGGAGACCGTGACGGGCAGGTTGATGATGGTGGGCCAGTCTTTGGTCGGCTTCCAGACATCAAGAACAGCGTTGCAGATTTGCAGGGCGAAGGGCATCTCGGTGCCCGTAAAGCTCTCCGGAGAGTACTCGAAGCGGTAATTGCCGCCATCTTCCTCTGTCAGTTTCTTTAAGAGCTTTGCGCCCTCTACGGCGATTTTGATGATTTCTTCAGGGTCCTTGCGGAATACCTGCTGGCGCTGGGCCACTGAGGTGGAGTTATAAAGATGGACAACAGCCTGCTTGACACCCTTGATGGCCTCGAAGGTCTTCTTGATGATATGTTCCCTGGCCTGGGTAAGTACCTGGATGGTCACATCATCAGGAATCAGATCCTGCTCGATCAGGGTCCGGCAGAATTCGAACTCTGTCTCGGAGGCAGCCGGGAAGCCAACCTCGATCTCCTTAAAACCAACCTTGACCAGAAGCTTGAAAAACTCAATCTTCTCTTCTAAGCTCATGGGAATGATCAGGGCCTGATTTCCGTCACGAAGGTCCACCGAACACCAGACCGGCGGTTTCTCAATATGATCTTTGACCACCCAGTCAAAACAGGGCTCCGGTGACGGGAAGTACATTGGCTTGTATTTTTCTGCATGTTTCATAATCTGTTATCCTCCTAAAAACTTCTTGCCATGGAACTGGACTTATACAAATAAAAAACTCCGCCTCCTTGTCGGTCAAAGAGACGGAGAAAAACTCACGCGGTACCACTCTTATTCATATCCCGGCCTTCATGAATCAAACCGGGAGATGCACTCAAAACAGATACGGGTCGCAGGACCTTATATCCTCCTGCTTTAACGGTCAGGCTCCGGCTCTGCCTACTGCTCGTTCGAAAAAAGAACAGGCGGTTCAGCATGCTGCTCAGAGGCGAGTTCAAATCTGTTCGGCAGCTGCCTCGCACCGGCCGGCAGCTCTCTGAATGCTTCTCGGATCCTACTATTCCTCATCATCGCATTTCACTCGCTTAAAATAACATAAATGACAGGAGATGTCAAACGGTTTTTCTCCGCAGAAGAGTGGGAGTTCCGGAGGATTCCGGGGGTAGAATCCCCTTCTTTTTGTTTACAGATTATTTACAAAATCCACCAGCGGGTGTAGAATAGTTCAAGTTAAATTGCTTTATATAAATGGCTTTTATGGCTTTGTTTTTTTGAGAGAGGTTTTTATGGCTGTCTTATTATTCTTTTTATGGATAATATTAAACGGAAGGATCACTCTGGAACTGGTCCTGGTGGGCGCTGTCGTGACAGCGGTGGTCTATTTCCTTGCCTGTAAGGCTTTGGGATACTCCATGAAGAAAGACCTGCAGCTGCTGAGGAATCTTCCTGTTGTCATCATCTATATGGTGAATCTGGTCCTGGAGATCATCAAGGCTTCTGTCAGTGTGATTGCTCTCATCTGGAGCGGAACCAGGAAACCGGACCCGGTTTTTGTGGAGTTTCATTCGGGACTGAAAGAGGAGATGCAGAATGTTATTCTTGCCAACTCCATTACCCTGACCCCCGGTACCTACACCGTGATTCAGGAAGGAGACTATTTCCTGGTGCACTGTCTCAGGGAAGAGATGGGACAGGGCATGTCTGAGAGTTCTTTTGTTAAACTGTTAAGGAGGGTACAATGAGTGTGGAGCAGGCATACCATGTTTTGTACATTGGGATAATACTGGCTTTTCTTATTCTGGCAGGCCTGACCATGATCCGGTCTGTCCGGGGGCCCAGAATCACGGACAGAATCATGTCGGTCAATGTCATAGGGACGCTGGTCATTTCAATCATTGCCATTCTGACTTTCATGCTGAAAGAAGATTATCTGCTGGATGTGGCCTTGATTTACGCCATGATCAGCTTTATTTCTGTTCTTATGCTGGCTGCCATCTATATTCCAAGGGATGCCAGGGACAGAGCAGATGATAAAGGAAGGAAGAGAACAGACAGAAGAAGACCTCATCGTGACGCAGTTCTCCGCCGGGAGGAACCGGTCGGGGACTTTGAGCTGGATGAGTCTGAACGCTGATTCTGGCAGCCCGGAGCCGCTGCGGCCTTTGACGGGTTCTGCAGATGGGCGGCCGGGATTCTGCCGGTATTGATACAGGAGGAATGGCCATGTTGAATTGGGTACGATTTGGAGTGACAGCTTTTTTTCTGCTGGCGGCTCTGATTTGTTTTGCCAGCGAAGTGCTGGGATTATATCGGTTTGACTTTGTCATGAACCGCATGCATTCGGCGGGAGTGGGGGATACCTGCGCACTTTTTTGTGTGATCATGGGGCTGGCTGCGGCATCAGGTTTTCGCTTTGCCACTTTGAAATTATTTCTCATCCTTTTGTTCATGTGGTTTACTTCCCCGGCCTCCACGCATTTTCTGAGCCAGGTGGAGTACTATACCAACAGGAACCTGGAAAGATATGTCCGGGGTCCCCTGAGTCTGGGTGGAAAAGAAACCGGGCACAAAGAGGACGCTGACCTGGATGCGGACGAGGAGTCCGAGGAGGAACTGGAGTACCGCCTGGAAATCAGGAGACTGATGGAGGCGGAGAAGAGAGAGAGAATGAAAGGAGCAGGAGAAAGCCATGGAACGGATGGAAATCATTAAGATCATACTCCTCCTGCTGCTGATCGTATGTGCTGTGAGTGTGAATCTGACGAGGAATCTTCTGGCTGCGGTGGTCATATTCATGTCCTATTCCTCATTGATGTGTATTATCTGGATTATGATGGAATCACCGGATCTGGCAATCACTGAGGCTGCAGTGGGTGCGGGAATCAGCGGGGTTCTTTTTATGCTGACCCTGAAAAAAATCCGGGCGGTGGACGCCGGAGAGGTCCCGGGTGAAGAAATGGAAGGAGAAGGACCGGATGAGCGATCGGATCAATAAGTGGCTCAGCGGGGATTACGACCCTCTGGAACATATTCTTGATACGACAGAGGTTCCTGACAATCCCCGTGAGGAAGTAAAAAAAGAGAAGAAATCTCTCCTGGAGAGGCTGAACCAGGAAGCGAAGACCTACACAGTCATCGAGAAAGAGCAGGAAGGCTTTCATCGTTTATATAATCTTGTGGCAGTGGTCAGCTGCGTCTTCCTGATCGGCGTCCTTTTATTGCTGGTATCCCGGCTTCCCCACTATGGAGAGGAGAATCCACTGACCATTCCCATGGTGAGGAGATATGTGGAGAAAGGTCTCGAGGAGACAGGCGCCATCAATATTGTTTCGGGGCTGATTCTGGACTATCGTGCCTTCGATACTCTCGGAGAGTCCCACGTTCTGTTCACTGCCCTGGTGTGTGTGATGATTCTGCTGAGAATCGACCGCAAAAATATGCGGACAGAATACGAAGATTATTATACGATCCAGCAGGATGCCTACTATGATTTGTCTAAGGACAGTATCATCCGTTTTGTGGGGAAAGTCCTGCTGCCGGCAGTATTTATTTACGGCATCTATATTTTGCTGAATGGACAGAATTCCCCCGGCGGAGGTTTCTCAGGGGGAGCCGTCATGGGCTCGGCCCTGATCCTTACTGCGGCGGCCTTTGGTTTTAAGACAGTGGACCGTTACCTTACGGCCAGGGCTTCATCCATCATTACCTTTGTGGCTTTAGGCTTTTACAGCTTCGCCAAGGGCTATGTCTTTTTTACTGGAGCAAACGGCCTGGAAAACCATATCCCCAAAGGGACTCCCGGTGCGATTTTCAGTGGAGGACTGATCCTGCCCCTGGACATTGCCGTGGGTATTGTGGTGGCCTGCACCATGTTCGGCTTTTACAGTCTGTTTATCCGCGGAAATATCGGCGGCGACGCTGCGGTGAATCCAGATTCCCGGGAGACCGGGGACAGGACACCACTTTCTGATTGAAGAAAAAGGAGACGCATATGATTGAGAATCTGGGTATTAATTATGAGGAGGCCGTGGCGGTCATCCTGTTTGGAATTGGCTTTACCATGCTTCTTTTTCAGAGGAATCTGATCAAAAAACTGATTGGAATGAACATTATGGATACCGGAACTTTTCTTTTTCTGGCCTCCATGGGATATATCTCCGGAAGAAAGGCGCCCATCATTGAGAATGGCGTTCTGAAGACAGAAGCCTATATCAACCCGGTTCCTGCAGGCCTTGTACTGACAGGAATCGTGGTATCTGTCTCAGTTACTGCCATCATGCTGGCCCTGACGATCCGTCTTTATAAGAGATACCACACCCTTTATCTTGACGATATTTATGCATTGTCAATCCATGAGCAGGAGGACCGATAATTTTGACTTTCATCACAAATCTGCCTCTTTTTTCCATTGTGCTGAGCCTCTTTTCCGGAGTGCTCTGCTTTCTTCTCGGAGGAAGGGCGGCAAGAAGATATACAATCGTATATGAGTGTGTACTGTTGATCATGGCTGTGCTGGTCCTGCGTTATACCATGGTCCGAGGGGCCTTCACCTATGTGATGGGCGAGTTTCCGGCCCCCTGGGGCAATGAGATCCGCGCAGGTATCCTGGAAGCCCTCATGGCATCAGTTTTTCTCATGATCATGATCTGTGCCGTGATTGCCGGCAAACGTTATGTGAAAATGGATGTGGATGAGAGTAAGATCAATCTCTACTATGCTCTGATCAATCTGATGACAGCGGCCCTCATGGCCCTGATCTGGACCAATGATATTTTCACGGGCTATGTATTTCTGGAAATACTGACCCTGACAAGCTGCGGGATTCTGATTGTCCGAGAGATTGGAAGGACGACCCTGGCAGCGGTCAGGTATATGATTCTGAATCTTCTGGGCTCGGGTTTATTCCTTCTGGGAGTGGTGCTGCTTTATAACATCACCGGCAATCTGCTGATGGTACCCATGCAGGAGCAGATCAGCATTCTGGCCCAAAACCCCAACAATATCCTCACGATTACTTTGTCTCTGGCGATTCTGACCATGGGACTGGGGATCAAGAGCGGCCTTTTTCCTTTCCACTACTGGATGCCGGACACCTATGGCTGGGCGACGCCCACCTCGGCGGCCATCCTGTCCTCCCTGGTGTCCAAGGCCTATATTTTTCTTTTGTTTAAGATTTTTTACCGGGTGGTAGGGATTGAAGTATTCCGGCAGCTGCCCCTGGGAAATGTTCTTTTTGTCCTGGGCATAATTGGGATGGTCTTCGGTTCCATCTCGGCCATAAGAGCCAATAATATCAATCATATGGTGGCTTTTTCGTCGGCAGCCCAGATCGGCTATATCTATATGGGGATCGGTGTGGGAGGCATGGCAGGTTACACTGCGGCCATGTTTCAGATTGTCGCCCATGCTCTGACCAAGTCTCTGCTTTTCCTGACGACGCCCCGACTGGCGGAAGTGTCGGGAAACAGTTTGAAATTCCGCGATCTGCAGGGGAGTGGTCTCAGGGACAAGAGTGCCGGGTATTTTTTCCTGTTCGGCGCCCTCTCCATGATTGGTATTCCTATTTTCGCAGGTTTTTCCGCAAAACTGCTTTTTGCACTGGCCGGCGTGGATTCGGGCAGTGGGAAAAAACTGTTCCTGGTCATGATGGCCCTGGCAATCAGTTCCCTGCTGAACGCCATTTACTTTATCCGTACAGCCATCCGTATATTTACAGAGCCCCAGAGCCGGAAAGCCCACGGGACGACGGAGGACCAGCGGGTCAAAGGCAGGTGGGGAAAAGGATTGAAGGCAGAGTATGTGCTGCCCATGACAGTGCTGACTGCCGCAAACCTTTTTCTGGGTTTATTTTCCTGGGTTCTTGTGGATCTGATTCAAAAAGGATTGGCTATGTTCGGCTGATTGAGTATGGGAGGTTCTGATGTTGATCCTTATTGCAATATTATTTCCTGCAGTCGGCGGAGTGCTGGCTTCCTTTCTTCCTCTGTCGGAGAACGGGGACCGGCGGCCTTTTTATGGCCTGCTTATGGTCTGCAGCGACTTGCTTTGTCTGCTCGCACTGATCAGGGGCGGGGAAGCAGATCTGGCAGCTTTGTCAGACCGGGTGGTCATGGCTTTTGGCTTTGACGATTTCGGGCGTTTTTTCCTGGCGGCCGCCATGATCCTGTATACTGCAGTTTGTTTTTACTCCTTTGAGTATATGAAAATGGAAGACAGAAGAGAGACCTTTATGGCCTTTTTCTTCATTTCTTTTGCCGCCATGGTTTCTGTGTGTGCCGCCAGGAATCTGCTCACCATGTATTTTTGCTTTGAGATGGCGACCCTGTCCACCTTCCCCCTGGTTCTTCATGAAAGAAGCGAAGAGGCGGTGCGGGCAGGTCTTAAGTATCTGTTTTATTCTGTTGCGGGAGCCCTCATGGGTCTCCTGTCTGTCTTTTTTATTTATTATTATTCCGAGGGAAGCGGAAACTTTGTCATGGGCGGTTTTGTCCATCCGGAAAGACTGGCCGGCAGCAGCTCCCTCTTTTTGGCTATGGTACTGGTGGGAATCATCGGTTTTGGCACCAAGGCAGGTATGTTTCCCATGCACGGATGGCTGCCCACGGCGCATCCCATCGCTCCGGCTCCGGCATCGTCGCTTTTGTCCGGCATCATTGCCAAAGCGGGTATCCTTTGTGTCGGCCGTCTGGTCTACTATGCAGTG
>JBGUIF010000167.1:0-10891 GCA_045112755.1 Anaerobutyricum sp. | reverse complement strand
CCGGATGCAGGTCTACGACCGGGCACCCTATGCCGGAAAACTGGTATTTGCCGCATTTTCCGGTTCCCACCAGGACGCCATCGCCAAAGGCATGCTGTGGAGAGAGACCCACGACAATGAGAAGTGGACTGTCCCCTACCTGGCCATCGATCCCAAGGACTTAGGCCGCGAATACGAGGCAGATGTCATCCGAATCAACAGCCAGTCCGGCAAGGGCGGCATCGGATACCTGCTCGACCAGACCTACGGTATCCGCATTCCTCCGAAAATGCGTGAGGAAGTGGGCTACAAAGTCAAAAGTGTTTCTGACCATGCCCACAAGGAACTGCAGCCGGAGGAAGTCCTTGATGTCTTTAAAAAAGAATATGTCAATATCTCTGACCCCATTGAATTACTGGAGGTTCATTTCAAGCAGGATCACGGTATCCTGACCAAGATGCTGGTCAATGAAAACGGGGAACACAAGACATATTCCGGCCGCGGAAACGGTCGTCTTGACGCAGTCAGCAACGCCATCAAAAAGAATATGAATTTCAACTACACCATCTCCACCTACGAAGAGCACGCCCTCAACGTAGGATCCAACTCCAAGGCCTGCTCCTATGTGGCCATCGATGGAGATGACGGCGTAACCTACTGGGGCGTGGGAATTGACGACGATATCATCAATTCTTCTGTACTGGCCCTGATCAGTGCGGTAAACCGCTACGGCAGTACAGACGAGGAGCTGGAGGACTAAGACGGATCCTCACCCGGACAGTACATCATCTTTAAACAAAAGGCTGATGCCATCATAATCAACGACAAAAAAGCCGCTGCAGCGGGAATGATCATCCCTCGCCGCAGCGGCATTTTTTTAGTTTAGTTTTTACAGTTTGTATTTTTTCTTGACCCTTTATTTGATGTCTGCTTTCAGATTGTCTCCGTCACAGTCGATCAAAATGGTATCCCCGGTATCCACATCTCCCTGGAGAATCAGTTTGGCTGCCAAAGTCTCCACGTGCTTGGTCAGGAACCTCTTCAAAGGACGGGCTCCATAACTTGGCTCGTAGCCGTGATCAATGACGTAGTTCTTCGCGGCATCGGTAAGTTCAATGCGAAGCTCCCTCTCTGCAAGACGCTTGTTGACGTCCTCCACCATCAGATCAATGATGGAACCGATATTGCTCTTGGTGAGCGGCTTAAACATGATAATCTCATCCAGACGGTTGAGAAACTCCGGCCTGAAATGGCTGCGCAGGTCATTCATCACCATGGCATTGGCCTGGGGATTGATATTTCCCTCCTCATCAATACCGTCCAGCAGGTACTGGGACCCGATATTGGAGGTCATGATCAGGATTGTGTTCTTAAAGTCAACGGTCCTTCCCTGGGAGTCTGTGATTCTGCCGTCGTCCAGCACCTGGAGGAGTACATTGAAGACATCGGCGTGGGCTTTCTCAATCTCATCAAAGAGCACCACAGAGTAGGGTTTTCTGCGGACAGCCTCTGTCAGCTGGCCACCTTCCTCGTAACCCACATATCCGGGAGGCGCTCCGATCAGACGGGACACGGAGAACTTCTCCATGTACTCGCTCATGTCGATCCGGACCATGTTCTGCTCATTGTCAAACATACTCTCAGCCAGGGCCTTGGCCAGCTCCGTCTTGCCGACGCCGGTGGGCCCAAGGAACATGAAGGATCCGATGGGCTTGGAGGGATCCTTGATTCCGGCCTTGGACCGGATGATGGCTTCTGTCACTTTTTCCACGCCCTCATCCTGGCCCACCACTCTCTTGTGGAGCTCTTTGTCCAGATTCAGGGTCTTGTTTCTCTCACTCTCCGTCAGCTTGGCCACGGGAATGCCGGTCCAGCGGCTGATGATCTTGGCAATCTCCTCGTCGGTCACAGACTCATGGATCATGGAGTCCCCCTTGCGGTTGACCAGTTCCTCTGCCTCGCGAAGCTGTTTCTGAAGTTCCGGCAGTCTGCCATACTGAAGCTCTGCCGCCTTGTTAAGGTCATAGTTCCTCTGGGCAATCTGAATCTCATTATTGAGACTCTCGATCTCTTCCTTGAGTTTGGATACTCGCTCAACCGCCGTCTTTTCCTGATCCCAGGTTGCCTTGCGGGTCTGGAAATCTTCCTTCATCTCCGCCAGTTCTTTCTGAAGATCGGCAAGTCTTTCCTGACTCAGATGGTCATCCTCTTTCTTGAGGGCTGCCTCCTCAATCTCCATCTGCATGATCTTTCGCTGAATCTCATCCAGCTCTGCCGGGAGGGAGTCCAGTTCTGTCTTGATCATGGCACAGGCTTCGTCCACCAGGTCAATGGCCTTGTCCGGCAGAAAACGGTCTGTGATGTAACGATTGGACAGGGTGGCAGCACTGACCAGAGCACTGTCGGCAATCTTGACGCCATGATAGACTTCATAGCGGTCCTTCAGGCCTCTCAGGATTGAAATCGTGTCCTCCACGGTGGGCTCATCCACCAGGACAGGCTGGAACCTGCGCTCTAAGGCTGCATCCTTCTCAATATATTTCCTGTATTCATTTAAGGTTGTGGCTCCGATACAATGGAGCTCACCCCTTGCCAGCATAGGCTTTAATAAATTGCCGGCATCCATGGCGCCATCTGTTTTTCCGGCGCCGACGATGGTGTGAAGCTCATCGATGAACAGAAGTATCTGGCCTTCGCTGGCCTTGATTTCCTCGAGGACAGCCTTCAGTCTTTCCTCGAACTCACCGCGATACTTGGCACCGGCCACCAGAGATCCCATATCCAGAGCAAAGACTCTCTTGTCCTTCAGGGAATCCGGCACGTCGCCCTTGACGATTCTCTGGGCAAGGCCTTCCACCACAGCTGTTTTTCCAACGCCAGGCTCTCCGATGAGCACCGGGTTGTTTTTGGTCTTTCTGGACAGGATCCGGACCACATTCCGGATTTCGCTGTCCCGGCCGATCACCGGATCCAGCTTCTGCTGCTTCGCTCTTTCCACCAGGTCATAGCCGTATTTCTCCAGAGTCTCATAGGTAGCTTCCGGGTTGTCACTGACCACCTTCTGGTTTCCCCTCACAGTGGAGAGGGCCTGGAGGAACCGCTCCCTGGTAATGCCGTAGGCCTGCAGTAATTTCTTTACTTCTTTATTCGGATTCTTAAGCAGGGCCAGGAAAAGGTGTTCCACGGAAATATACTCATCTCCCATGGCTTTCGCCTCATCCTCCGCGCTGACCAGCACCTGATTGAGGGACTTGCTGATATAAGTCTGTCCTCCGGATACCTTGGGCTTCTTCTCGATCAGATCCATCACGCCTGCCTGGAAGGAATCCCGGTTGATCTCCATTTTCTCGATCAGCTTCGCAATCAGGCTGTCGTCTACAGTCAGGAGACTATAGAGAAAATGCTCCTGGTCGATCTCCGGATTGCCGTACTGGTAAGCCAGCTTTTCACAGTTGTTCACTGCTTCCAAAGATTTTTGTGTGAATTTATTAATATTCATATCAGTACCTCCTGAATGGAATAATATCCAGATTTATAGGACCCATGGACACTGCCATGGATCCGGGCTCTTTGTTTTGCCTTTTTTGTTATACTCCTTCTATAACAGAGTTATATCACAAAAATTAGCACTCGTCAATAGAGAGTGCTAATAAATTTTATATTTTTTATCTGCAGGCAAGAAGAATCTTGCAATTATATAATATTTACGCTATATTTATAAATAACAAGTTTTCTATCAATATTTTTTCGGTCAAAAGCCATGGGAAAAAGTGAGTAAAAACAAAAATTTCGTTATTTGAAAAAATAACGAAATTTTTTCTTGCAATTTTCTTAAACCTATGCTATTCTACGAGTGACATAATTTCCAACTTCTGTCTGGAAACAGATAGACCATTAAGGACCTGGTGTCGCGGCCAGGTCCTTTTTGTGTGGGATCAATCTGACAGAAATCGGTTCGGGCTGGCGCAGCAGAATGCGGCAGTCTTTTTTTGTAAAAGAAAAGAAGCAGGATGGCATTGAGCCCCGGGGCCCACACGCCGTCACTGCTTCTTTTTAATTATCTTTTAGATTATCTTTTTGATCCGATCATTTTCCTGCCATCGACTTGGCCCGGCAATTTTGCGCGAGCCGCGTGGCAGCTTCAATTGACGTCCTGCCCTCTAATAAGGAATAGGCTCAGACCAGTAATGCTGATTATAGATATCTGTAAACTGGTACATGGCTTTCACGCCGCCCTCTCCCACTTTCGTATTTCTGATGACAAGATCTCCTTTGACAGTCAGTGGCTGCCCCAGGAAATAGTTGTCCTGGAAGACACCGTCATAACTGTAGTAGTCACAGAGGAATTCCAGCTTATCCCCGTCTTTGATCTCCGTCAGGCCCTTGGCCAGAGTCTCAGTCTCCGTCTCTTCATAGATTGTTCTGGCACCCAGAACACGGCCGTCGGGGTGATCCTGATCAAACTGAAGGATCAGCTCCACGTCCTCTCCGTTAAGCAGGGCAGGCACTCTTCCGAGAATAGTATACTTATCGCCATCATAGACGGTGGACAAATGATAGTAAGCCACCGGCTTTCCATTGATGGAGAGCCAGGTTTTATCCGTCTCGCCGATCAGATTTCCGTCTTCATCAAATTCATAGATATCATCCAGACCCAGATCCATATAACCGCTTCCATCGTCGTAGTACATATTAAGCTCAAGGCCTTCCACCAGACTCCACTGGTCTTCGGAAAGCTTCATGACATTTTGTCCCTGACTATTTTTCTCCCAGACAAGGGCACTGGCGTCAAACAGATGGTCTGCGATATAGTCTGCTGTTTCTTCCTGGGACAGGGATCTGCCGGAAAAGAATCCGATATTATTAAGATCCAGACCGGAAATCCCATTGCCGGAACCACTGCCGTCTCCCATGAATGCATTCAGCAGATCCATGATGTCTCCGCTGGACTGACCGGACTGGGATGATCCTGCTCCATTGCCAAAAAGCATAGACAAGGGTGAAGCAGTTCCCCCAGTGGCAACCTGACCGCTGACCTCCAGACTGGCAAACTCCTGAATACACCTGGAGTACTCTGAGTCAACGCCGATATCATTGTAGGTCTGTACCGCCGAATCGACAGAGCTGGCTTTCTGATAAGGGAAGTAAGCGGACAAACCGTAGGCATTGGTCATGTTGGAGGATGTCTTATTGTACTTTACGGAACTGAGAAGGACATCCGACAGTTTCTTTCCTTCCTCAGTACCCATATTCCTGGCAAAATGCACCAGGTCAATCTGGTCGATTTTTGAAGACCTGGCAAACTCCCTGGCATTGCTTCTGGCATCGGATACCGTCGCGTACTCTTTTTTCTGAATCAGGTTTCTGGTCCCCTTGGCAAAGGCAGTGAAGTCTTCATTCAGGGTCTCTCCCAACTCAGCAAGGTCCACCACCGAGAGGGTGGTCTGCTGACCCTGACACTTCTGATTGCAAACCTGGACAAAATCATCACAGATCATCTGACCGATGTCGATGGTCTCCATGGAAGGATTCTTGTTAAGGCTGGTAAGCCAGTTGGTATAATACCAGCCCACACCGGGCTCCGTCTCCTCGGAGGCAATCATATAATCCGCATATTTACTGAGCATCTGCGCATTTTCCACCGTTGCCATCAGGCAGGCGTCAAAACCGATAAAATCATAAGTGATGCCAGCGTTCTTCAGGGCCGTATTGATTCCGGAAAGGCTCATGGCCCCGCTGGACGGAAACTTCTGGTCATAGCCGTATCCGGTGATGGAGCCGCCGCCGTGATCCCAGAAGATCAGTGCATTACGGTTGGCCGGAAACTTCTTTGCCGTCCATTTGATAAAGGAGGTCAGCGTATCCGGATCGGTCATGGAAACAGATCCGGCATTCTTGTTGAGTGTAAACAGCTGGCCGCCCTTGATCTGATAGATCTGATTGACTTTGCTGCTGATATACCTGTTCTGCCAGCGCTTGCAGCCGCCGGTGTAGACAATCAGGTTGATTTTGTCAGAGATTGTGGCGTTGAGCATCTCCTGGAGATCCTTGCTGGCCATGGCACTTCTGGATTCCAGGTCTGTGCCGCACATATAAACCATGATGGTCATGGTGTCGCTGCCATCTCCGGCAATCTTCGTAAATCTCTCTCTGGCCCGGCTGTCCACATTCCGATTAAGCTTCCCCGTATTGTTTCCGATGATCCAGCTTCCATTTGAGGAGGTCCCTGAGGACGGGGTGCCGCTCAGGATAGACTCATAGAGACTGGATGACCCGGGTGTTGGGGAACTGCTTCCGGAATTGGAACCGCCGCCTCCGCCAAAAAGAGAAGACAGGCCGCCGCCTCCGCCCAGAAGAAGAATCAGCAGTATCAAAAAGAAGGGCATCTTGCCGCCGCCTCTGCTCCTGGGGCCGCCCGGACCGCCTCCCTGGGGTGGTCCTCCCGCACCAAAAAAGCCGGCACCTTTACCGACGGGTCCGGTTCCACGTCCCTGTCCCCGCCGAAAGGCACCGCTGCCTCCTCCGGCAACATGTTTTTTCCTGCCCTGAGGCCTGTTATTATCCATACAACCCCTCCTTTAATTCAGATTCCAATGAAAAGCTCTGTCTATAACACTGTCAGTTGATTCTTCGAATCCACATCGCTCTGCCTATATCTGGCCCAGCACTTCTCCTATACTGTCATTGATCACCAGGTCTGCCTGGGAATCCCGCGGTGTGGATGACTTGTTGATCAGAATCAGATGGCTCCCTTTAAAATAATCGATCAGTCCCGCCGCCGGATACACCGCGAGGGATGTACCTCCGATGATCAGGACATCCGCATGGCTGATATAGTAGACTGTTTTACTGATGACATCATTGTCAAGTCCTTCTTCATAAAGTACCACGTCCGGTTTAATGAGCCCGCCGCAGTCATCACACTTCGGGACGCCGATGCTGTTCTTCACGTACTTTGCGTCAAAAAACTTACCGCATTTTGTACAGTAATTCCGGTGGATACTTCCGTGGAGTTCCAGCACATTTTTACTGCCTGCCATCTGGTGGAGTCCATCGATGTTCTGGGTCACCACCGCCCTGCATTTGCCGGCCTTCTCCCACTCCGCCAGCTTGAGGTGCGCCTTGTTGGGCTTTGCGTCCAGTGCCATCATCTTGTCCTTATAGAACTCGTAAAACTCCTCGGTCCTTCTCACAAAGAACGTATGGCTGACGATGGTCTCCGGCGGATACTTGTATTTCATATTATAAAGCCCGTCCACACTTCTGAAATCAGGAATCCCACTCTCCGTCGAGACGCCTGCCCCTCCGAAAAAGACCAGATTATCTGTCCCGTCAATAATCTCCTTCAATTTTTTTACCTTATCATTCATAGGTACCCTCCCTCCTGGATCAGGCCGGCAGCATCAGAATCGCCACATTGATAAGACCCAGAATAAATCCAATCAAGGCGCCGATATTGATGACCGCACCCAGTTCCTTTTTCATTATAACCAGAACAAGTTCCTCCACTTGTGCCACGTCCATCGCATTAATCCTGTCTTCCACTATGTCAGAAAACCGGACAGCTGTCAATATTACCGGAAGCTTTTCCGCCACAAGGTAGCGGTAGCTTTTCTCGATGACATCCGGCAGGTCGGCGCCCTGCCTTTCCAGAATGGAAAAGAATTCCCCGACCTTTTTTTCAGAGAGACCTGACAGTTCTTTCCCGATCTCTTCCTCCAGCATCGGGTGGAGATTCTCCTTGATATAGGCGTCCACATACTCTTTCATCTGGCCGCCGATCTTCTCCACAAAAGACCCGCCCAGCATCATACCCAACATGGAATCCGCCAGCTTCTCCCGGACAATCGTCATGCCCGCCTCCACAATTTTGGCGGCAGGGTCCATAGCCAGAATCTTCTCATATAAAAAATCGGTGAGACTTTCCTCTGTGGAATCAAGCATCTCCTGATAGTTTTCTTCCTCCATGACAAGCAGGGCAGCATCCTTGACCTGCATCTCTGAAGCCTTCATCTCCTCCATCCAGTCCATCACTGCCTGCCGCAGCATGGCACAGGTTTCCTCGGAGAGCAGCACGCCCCCCAGCACTTCCGGCGTCAGCAGCTGGCTCTCCACCACCTGCCCTACGGCCTTTGCCAGCCGGCCCCGCCCTCTGGGGATCACACCGGGAGTGAAGGGAACCCGGCGGCCCCCAATCTTTTTCTCATAATGGGGGTAAAATAGCATTTTGACCGCCACCCAGTTTGTAATGTAGCCAATCACAGCCCCGATGATCGGAACGGCAATCATTCTCCAATCCATTTTGTATGTTCCTCCTGTAATAGATTCAAATGGGGTAATCCCGAAATGGAAGACCTCCGAAAAAGGCCTTCTTTTCATCTATTATATCTCATTTTTCTTCCGTAAACTATAAAATATTACAATTCACTGCCATTACTTCTTTTTACTTTTTTTCCAGAAATCCTCCAGCAGCATCCCGTAATTTGAAACATTGACCTGGTAAATGCTGTCCCAGTCCTCAGGGAGCAGACTGAGGTAGTCCCGCTCCAAAAAGCGATCGTCCAGAAGAACCAGAACACCCAGATCCTCCGCCGTGCGGATCACTCTGCCGGCCGCCTGCAGCACCTTATTGACCCCCGGAAAACGGTAGGCATAATTGTAGCCCTGCCCTCCGGCCCGGTCAAAATAATCCCTGATAACCTCCCTCTCATTGCAGAGCATAGGCAGCCCCGTACCCACAATAAGGGCTCCCAGAAGGGCCTGGCCTGCCAGGTCGATCCCCTCGGAAAAGATGCTGCCAAGGACACAGAAACCGATCACAGGTCTGACCCTGTCCTGCTGGTCCATGCCTCCTGCACGGTGAAAATGGTCGAGAAAGTCTTCCCTCTCCTCCTCCCTCATGGAAGGCTCCTGGATCAGAAGGTCAGCCATAAGGCAGAGGGAACTTTCCTTTGCCAGTCCGACCACATCTTCCATCATCTGATAGGAAGGAAAGAAGATCATATAATTTCCGGGCATCTTCTCAAAAGTCACTTCCAGATAACGAAGGATGCGGCGGTACATCCCGTCCCCTCTCCTGCTGTAGCGGCTGGTTACATCAGTGGATATGGCAACGATCCTGTGTTCTCCCGGAAAAGGGGACGGCAGCCTGAAGGCCTCAATTTCCCCGCCTCCCAGCAGTCTGCGATAGTATTGAACCGGGAAGAGAGTTGCTGAGAAAAAAACAGCTGACCGGGCCAGATCCACGTATTCCCTGACATTTTCCGAGGGGTCAATGCAGGAGAGCCGCAGACGGAAAGACCGGCCGTTTCCTTCCCCGACAATCTGATAACCATCGTTGATGTGATCAAGAATCATGAAAAAATGGCTGATCTCAAAATAGAATTGCACCAGATCCTCCCGGTCCTCAAACTCCGGATGATCCGCCAGATAATCCTCCAGGGGACCCAGCAGCCTAAAAAGCGGGAAGTAGAGAACGTCCACCTGGTCAAAGCTTTTCCAGTCCCCCTCTGTCTCCCTGGCCAGATCCCTGAGGATCCTGTCGCAGGCTTCCATCCTTTTGTAAATGACAGAAGACCTTTTCTTCATCAGTCTTTTGGCCGCCAGAAAAGATTCTCTGGACAGATGAGCGCTGTACATTTCCCTGGCCCTGTCCAGGAGATTGTGGGCCTCATCAATCAGGTAAATATCTCTGCCAGTCCTGCCTTCCGAAAATAAACTCTTCCTGTTGACATGGGGATCGAAAATATAATTGTAATCACAGATAATCACATCCGCCCAGGCTGCCGCCTCGAAAGACAGTTCATAAGGACAAACCTGAAAACGATTCGCATAATCCAGGAAAAGCTCTCTGGTCATGGCCTGTCCACTTGATAAAATAGAAAAAAGAGCCTCATTGATCCGGTCATAATGTCCCTTGGCATAGGGGCAGGAACCGGGACTGCAGTCTGCCTCATCCATAATGCAGATCCGGTCTTTCGCAGTGATGACCACACCGTGAAGCTGCAGGCCCTGCCCCCGCAGCAGGGTCAGGGTGTCCTCGGCGACCACTCTGGTGATGGTCCTGGCCGTCAGATAAAAAGCCCTCTCTCCGAGGCCGGACGCCAAGGCCTTGAGGGTTGGATAGAGGGCGGATATGGTTTTGCCGGTTCCCGTCGGAGCCTGTATAAAGACGGGCCGTCCCTTTTCTATGCTGCGGTGAACCAGACCCATCATCTTCTTCTGCCCCTTTCTGTAAGAAAAGGGGAACTGCATGCCCGCCAGGGACTGGTCTCTCTTTTTGACACACTCCACATAAAAAGCCGCCCACCTGCGGTAGGAAGTGATGAGTTCCTCAAACCATACTTCGAGGTCTTCCATGGAATAAACATCCAGAATACGACGGATCTCCTCCGTCTCCATGTTACAGTAGCTGATCTGTACCCCGACCTGATCAAGGCCTTCCTGGCTTCCGTACATACAGGCGTAACATTTTGCCTGGGCCAAATGAAGAGGCTGGGGACTCTCAATTTCCTTCACATCCTGAAAAAGGCATTTGATCTCATCAATCACCACCAGGGTCCCGGGCTCCCCGTCCTCCTTACTGACTCGGTCGATGCCGTCCGCCCGTCCTTCCAGGACAAGGGTATAGCCGTCCTCCTGCCATTCTTTTTTCAGAGAAACCTCGCTGCAATAAGTCTCCTTCTGAGCCCTCTGGATCCTGCGGTGTAATTTCGCACCAAGAACCATGGCTTCCGGGTTTGCTCTCACAGCACTTCCCTTCTCAATATCTCCAAAGCGGAGCAGAAACTCTACCAGTCTGCGGACAGAAGTTTTAACGATATTGTTTTGATAAGTCAGCATATATTCTACCTCCGCCCGGAAAATGAATAAAACAGCACAATTTCTGACAAAAGAAAATGCCCACAATGAG
>JBGUIF010000166.1:0-11614 GCA_045112755.1 Anaerobutyricum sp. | reverse complement strand
CCGCCCGCGACACTAGGATCGCGCTCAGGACAACCATAACCATCCTGATCTCTCCCTCTGCAACACATTAACTTGACTCTGAACCATTTAAATAGTATAAATACTGTATATATTTCGTAAATGATTAGTAGAAACCCGATCTGCCTGCAGTGCTTTAGAAATCCAATAGAAAAAGGGCCAGAAACCCTGGGAGAGTGGAATTGAAATGCAAGTGTTAACGATAGTTGTCCCTGTCTTCAATGAACAGGACACGATAGATAGATTCTACGAGGAGACGGAAAAATATATTACAGAGATGCCTGTGAAGACAGAATATCTGTTTGTGGATGATGGTTCATCGGACCAGACACTGGATGTCCTGAGCCGGCTGCATGAAAAAGATTCCAAGGTGGGATATCTTTCCTTTTCCAGGAATTTTGGAAAAGAATCCGCCATTTACGCCGGACTTGAAAATGCGAGAGGGGACATCGTCGTGGTTATGGATGTTGACCTTCAGGACCCGCCCTTCATGCTTCCCCAGATGTACGAGGCATTGACATCTGAGGGCTATGACTGTGTCGGGACCAGGAGAGCCAACCGAAAAGGAGAACCGGTCATCCGCTCTTTTTTTGCCCGTCAGTTCTATAAGCTCATGAAAAAGATTTCCAACGCGGAGGTGGTGGACGGAGCCAGAGATTACCAGATGATGAAGCGGCATGTGGTGGACGCCATCCTGTCCATGCCTGAGAGAAACCGCTTTTCCAAAGGGATATTCGGCTGGATCGGCTTCCGGAAGAAATGGTTGGAGTATGAAAATGTTGAGCGGGTTGCAGGAGAGACCAAGTGGTCCTTCTGGAAACTCTTTTTCTATGCCATAGAAGGGATTGTGGCCTTCTCCACAGTTCCCCTCATCATGGCCTCCGTCTTCGGCCTGATCTGCTGCTTTGCAGCCCTGATCATGATCGGTGTTATCATTGTCAGAACCCTGGTTTTTGGCGACCCCACCAGCGGCTGGCCCTCCCTGGTCTGCATTTTCCTGCTCATCTCAGGAATCCAGTTTTTCACCACCGGCATACTGGGGCAGTATCTTGCGAGAACTTATATAGAAACCAAGCACAGACCGATTTATCTCCTGAAAGAAAAAGTGATTGAGGAAAGTAAGAAAAACAATGAAGAAGATAACAACTAATCGATACTTTCGTTTTTATTTAATATACACGCTGCTGTTTCTGGCTATGGCCTTCCTGATATTCCGGCCCTTTACCGCCAACGGCATCTCTTTTGTATGGACCATTGACGGATGGACCCAGCATTATAAGGCCCTGTCCTTTTATTCAGACTGGCTGAAGGAGATCATCAGGACCCTCATCCACGACCATAAACTGAGCATGGATCTTTACAGCTTTTCCCTGGGATACGGCAGTGACGTGATCTCCACCCTCCACTATTACGTGGTCGGTGACCCAATCTGCCTCTTATCAGCCTTGGTCCCCAAGGATAAGCTGGTGTATTTCTATGACTTTTCCTTTTATCTCAGATTCTACCTGGCAGGAGTTACTTACTCCATGTACTGCTTCTACATGAAGCAAAAAAATGATGTGGCAGTTCTGGCAGGGGCGCTGCTGTACTGCTTTCCCATATCAATAGCTTTACAGCTGCACCATCCCTTTTTCTCGAACCCCTTTATCTATCTGCCTCTCCTGATTCTGGGGGCGGAGAAGATTCTGAGAAAATCCTCAAAAGCGCCCTTTATTCTGGCAGTATTTCTGAGTGCTGTCAGTAATTTCTACTTCTTTTATATGCTGGTGGTCCTCACGGTGATTTATGTGCTGATCCGCCTGGCAGGCACATGGGAAGAGAATCGTCTTCCGGGGACTGTGAGACTCCTTCTGACCTATCTGGGCAGCGGAATCGTCGGAACAGGCCTAAGTTGTGTAATCCTCCTGCCGGTGCTCTATTTGTTCCGAAGCGGATCCCGAATGCAGACCTCCGGCAATCTGGGCGTCAACCTGTTCTATTCTTCAAACTGGTACAGGAATTTTTTCGCGAACTTTTTCACCACAAGGTCCGACATTGCGCCCACCTGTATCTGTTTCTTCTGCCTGCTGCTCATGTTCATGAAGCGGGGACACAGACAGATGAAGGCGGGAACCATCATTCTTTTTGCCATTCTCCTGCTGCCCATGGGAGGAAGGATGATGAACGGTTTTTCCTACGCCACGGACCGATGGGCCTTCGGCCTGTTTTTCCTGATGGCTTATATCGTCACCACCATGTGGGAAGACCTGATATCCTGCAGCCTCAAAGAAGCGGGCATCATGGCAGGAATTTTCTGCCTCTGCTTTGCCCTGATGGCCTGGATCAACCACACGGAAGGGAGAGCGGACCTGCTGGTCATGCTCCGCTATTTCTTCATTCTTGCCGCCTGTGCAGCATTTTTTATCCTTCTTCCCAAGTTCGTCAGAGCAAAGAACATCCCGGTAATCTCCTCTCTGGCCTGCCTGCTGGTCGTGTGCCTTTCCATACTGCTGCGGATGCATTTTGTCATAGATCCCGCCTGGGGCAACATAGTGGCAGAATATGACAGCATTGAGAAAGTGCAGAAGTATATGTTCGCCGGCGTCGACAAGGCCGTCATCGCTGCTGACGACGGGAAGGATGCCTTTTTCCGTTACGGCACACCTTATTTGGAAGCCCGGCGTAACTCAACAGCCATCAGTGGCCTGAAGGGTCTGACTTATTACTGGAGTCTGGCTGACCGCGAGGAGAATGACTATTTTATCGAGATGGGTCTGCCCGCTAAAAACGACTTTAATTACCGGAACGTCAATGATGTCACCAGCCTGACAGACCTGGCTTCGGTAAAATACTATGTGATTGAATCAAAGAAGGGTAGAAGAAGAACCGTTCCCTTCGGTTTTGAGAAATGTAAAACGATGAAGGAAAAACGTCCCTCCGGCACGACGACCTTTTCTGTATACAGGAATCAGTATTTTCTTCCCTTTGGCTATACCTATGATACGGTCATAGATGATGACCAGTATGATGCCATGAATTATGCAGAGAGGCAGAATGCAGTTCTGCAGGGAATTCACATCCCTGATGAAGACAGGATCCCTGGCTATCAAAAGACGAAGGTGATCCAGGATTACAAGCCCCTTCGTTATCATCTGACTGCGACTGACGGGGTAGAAATTGATGGCAGCACCTTTAAGGTCCTCAAAATGGACGGGGAAGTGACCTTTGAACTGGAGGACGCAGAACCATTCTCTGCTACATCTTTGATGATCAACGGGATTAACTTTACGCCGATTCCAGGACAGGCTGATGCCTTCCGGTCCGTGTTGGCTTTCGTTAAGGTCCTGTGCCAGGAACCCGGGGAGAACCTCATATCCACCTACATCCAGCTGGGCACAAAGAATTATATCAGGTATAGTGACCGGCATGATTTTCTGGTAAATATGGGATACAGTGATGAGCCAAAGAAGACATTCAGTATCAGGTTCCCTTATGTCGGAACCTATAAGATTGACAAGCTGACAGCCTACAATCAACCCATGGCCCGTTATCCGGAGATGCTTAACAAACTCAGGGAAAATGTCCTGCAGGATATCCATTTTGATGACAATGTTTTCACAGGTACTGTGGATCTGAACAAAGATAAGATTCTCTGTCTTTCCATCCCTTATTCCATTGGCTGGAAAGCACAGGTAAATGGGAAACCTGTTAAGATCTCCAGGGGCAACTCCATGTATATGGCCCTGCCCTTAAAGAAGGGCCATAACGAGATCAGACTCAGTTACTTCACCCCCTTACTGCCCCAGGGACTTCTGTGTTCTGCTTTTGCATTCCTGATTCTCATCATGATTCTTGTGCTGGAAAAGAAAAATAAAAAGGTTGTTAACTAATGAAACTCTATGACAGAAGAGATCAGCAGCCTTCCTGATTTTTTAGTTCTATAGCAAAATAATATGATAAATTATTGAAATGTTTAGAAGATTATAGTATCTTTAAGATAGGAATTCGGGCTTCCGAATTACCGGAAATACCTGCTGGTTTCAGAGAAAAAACCAGGCTCATAAAGAGGATTTTTTATAAGAGGAGGTACACTTATGAAAAAATTGGTAGCATTAATGATCAGTATGTCCATGGCACTCAGTATGGCTGCCTGCCAGGGCGCAAAGTCCGGTGACAAGAAGGATGGTGCCGGAGCAACAGAAGCTGCAGTAACCACAGAGGCCAAAGTTAACAACAAAGAGCAGGCTGTGGAAACCGCAGATCAGTTTATGAAATGTCTCTCTGAAGGCGACATTGAGCATCTGGGTGACTACTGTACAGAGGATGTCATCAAAGAGATGAAGCTCGACAGTATGGAAGAATCACTTACTTCTTCCTTCGGCGCTGCGAACCCGGACAATCCCTACACACCATCCGAGGAAGCTATGGCATCCCTTAAAAATGCTGTCAGCACTATTCTCAAAGCTGTGATCGACCGCTATGAGCTCGGTGATGTGGAAGGTGAAGACACCCAGGATTCCTATGATGTTCCTGTAACAATCTATGTTCGGAATATGCAGAATGCAGGCGAACTCGACATGAACACCATTATGTCTGAGAGCCTCACTGAGGATGACTATGCACAGATCATGAAGCTTGCTCAGGAAGAAGGCCAGAACAGCATGTATGATTATTTGATGATCAACGTTATGCCGAAGATGTTCGAGAAGATGGCTGAGGAGATCAGCAAGATAGAGTCCACACCGGAAAATGGTTCCCTTACCGTTGAGAAGCAGGCTGATGGCAAGTGGTTAGTCACCAAGACAAGCGGCATGAACTCTATGGTACCTGGCACCGAAGGTGGCGCAGCAACTCCGTCAACAGAGGGAGAGGCAGCTCCGGCTGAGGCAGCAACCCAGCAGTAGTGAATGTCAGCTGAGGCAGCCCGGCAGCAGAGCAGGGTCAGCTGAGGCAGCAGTGAAAGGTCACCTTTGACCTTTCCAGGCTCTTTCCATTAAAAAACAGAAGGCAGGGTTTGCTCATACTTTAGAGCATATCCTGCCTTATCTGTAAAAAATCATCTTACAAAGTCTTAAAACAGGTATCCTAAGAAGCCGTCCCTGAGCGGTATTCCCAGGAAACCTGTTCTGAGAAGCCATTCCTAAATAACTAATCTTGAAAAACCAATCTTGAAAGGAGAAAACCTATGAAACTAAAGAAATTAGCAAGCATCGGCTTAGCGGCTGTAATGATCGCTTCTTTAGCAGCCTGCGGCGGCGCTGGATCAGGAGAGACTGCAGGCAGCACAGAAGCAGCTGGCAAGGAAGCGGCAGTCAGCACTGAGGCAGCGGCAGACAGCACAGAGACAGCGGCAGATGCCGATGTGGCTGCCCAGGAGGACATTAAGCCGGAAGATATCTCTGTCTTATACGACGACAGCCATATCTATGGCAAGATGACCCTTGGAAATTATGATTCCATCACCACTTACACCGTCAAAGGATATGAGGACGTACCCTTTTTGATGGCCTCGGACTATATTAATTTCCTCTATGAAGGCAAGGAAAAGATTGATATAGAAGACGGTAAGATGAGAATCACTGTCAATGGCGTCGATGCATACATTGATCCCGTGGAGGATACCATTCATTTCGATGACCTGGGCAAGTTTACCAATGATTCAAATGTTCCTGGCGGCGTGCTTTATCCACAGGAGTTCAACGTGGTAACACCATCCACCAAGAACAAATCCACTGCCACCAAGGGAAAGCCGGTGGATATCTCTCTTAAAGACTACAATCTGCCCGTGATCGCCTACGAGGATAGTATTCTGATGCCTTTCCTGGGCCTGCAGAATACCTTTGGAGCTGTTTCCAGCGCCAATGTTCTGGCCTACAACGGACAAGATTACTTTGATGCATTTTCTTCCAATATGTTTATCACGAACAACGGTGACGCATCTCTTTATGACAGCCCGTATATGAAGGCCCTGTATAACGGTCCCTTCAGCAAGAAGACCGAGACCACCAAAGCCTACGCAGAATATGGATATAATTCCACCTGCCTGCTTCTGGACCTGATCTTCGGCCACAAGAAAGAGAAGAATATCACAACCTTTGACGAATATTTTACAAGAATCAATGCCAAGAAGGCCATGAGCTCCACGAATCCGAAGGAAGCAGCCGCAGCGGAAATGTTGCTTTTCGATTATCTTTTTGATTCCGGACATGACGCTATGGTTTCCCAGAAGACAGTATTCGGCGATATCGACCAGAAAGAAGTGGAAGGCATCGTCGATGATATCAAGGAATCTGATGATGGTAAGGACCTCTTCGGTAACGGTGAGGATGTAAAAGATGATGATGGGATCATGGATGCCGTTATAGGTGCTCTGCTGGAGAAAGGATTCAATATTCCAGAAAATGTACCGCTGATGGCCTGGTCCCTGTATTTCGGCTCAGCAAAGGATAAAGACTACGGCCATGAGAGAATCGATTACGCAGATGATACAGCAGTGATCTATTTTGATTCTTTCAAGTCCGATTCTGAGAGATCCCCGTCCTACTACCTGAACCCCATCACAGAGGAAGATGAGGCCCTCAGCAACTATGCTTTCTTCTATGATTGCTTCAAGGACATCAAGAAGCATGACGAAGTAAAAAATGTTGTCATCAACATTTGTGATAATGGCGGAGGAGAGGCATCTGCCCTGATCACCATTCTTGGTTTCCTTTCCAAAGACGGCGAGGTAAGATTCACCACCAGGGATATGATCACAGGAGCCTACAATGATGAGTATTACCATGTAGACACCAATCTCGACGGTGTAGCTGACGACAAAGACGGCCATGGCGGCGAGTATGATTACTATATCATGTGCAGCGGCGCTTCCTACTCCTGCGGTAATGCACTTCCCTATTTCGCACAGAAGGAAGGTCTTGCCAAGATCATCGGAACCAAGCCGGGCGGCGGCGACTGTGTTGTTGGTTCTTTCGTGGATGCCTACGGCTACATCTCTGCCTGCTCCAGCTTTAAGAAGCTTGGAACCATGGAAGGAAAGAAGTTTGTTTCTGATGAGAAAGCCACCAAAGTTGATCTTAATATGATGCCCACCATCGGAGATATCAGCTATGTACCATGGTTTGATGCCGCTGGTATTGCCAATGCAGTTCACGAGTATCAGAATGGTGCCAAGGAAATGAAGTACACCGATAAGGATGAAATGGAGAAAATGAGCGATCTGATTACCAGCATTATGGAACGGCTTGGAGTCGCTCCTGAGGAAGAGGGAGGCACTGAGGAAGATGCCCAGAGCACCGAGGCAGTCCAGACCACCGAGGGTGAGCAGACCACAGAAAGTGTACAGACCACAGAAGAGGCACAGGCATCTACCCAGCAGTAAGGTATGCCATAAACCTCTTGCAGGTACTTTCTGCAGCACAATACAAACTAAAGACAGGATGATCCAACATATGGACTGCCTTTTGCGGCAGTCCATATGGCATATTTTCCGTCTTTTCTTTCACATGCAGCCAGTAAGGAGTTGAATATACTATGAGAAAAACGATAACCAGTATTTTATGCTTTCTTCTGCTGATTACCATGCTGAGTCCCGGGCTCAAAGCAAGTCAGGGCTCGTCAGAGGCACAGGATAAAGAGACGACCCAGAATCAGGCAGACGAGAAAAAAGAGCCAGCCCAGGGATCCTCCTCAGAAAAAATAAAAGGAAATCTTCTGAAGGTCACTACAACAGAAGATTTCAGCAAGGGGACCACCGACCAGGTGGCAGTGGATGAGACCATCGGAGACGGTGCCCTGAAACTGGAGGAAGGCGCCACCGAAGGCAGCTTTACCTCCGCCGTCTACGAAGCCACTCCCTACACCACCATGGTAGCCAGCTGGAATGCTGCCATCTATGACGGGACAGAAGTGGAAGTCTGGGCCAGGGCCAGACATGACGGCACCTGGACAGACTGGCTGTCCTGGGGTAGTTATTCCCCCTTCAAAAACCGGGGAAGTAAAGAGAACAAGGACTGTGACAGCGCCAATGTCGACCAGGACACCTTTTCCATGAAGGATGAGAAGACCGCCGATGCAGTACAGATGAAGGTCCAGCTTCGAAGAGACCAGGCCGACACTGACAGCCCGGTGGTTCGGATGATCTCCATGACCTTCAAGGGCGGCGATATGGTACCGGCCTACGCCGAGGAGCCCCTGAAGGAGATCCCCGATAAAATGCTCATCGAGGCGCCGGCTTACTCTCAGAAGGTTCGGCATCCTGCCCTGAGTGCTGATATCTGCAGCCCCACTTCCCTGACGGTCCTCTTAAACAGCAGAGACCAGGAACTGGGCCTCCTGCCGGAGGAACTGGCCCTCAACATCAAGGACGAGGCAGAAGATATCTTTGGCAGCTGGAGTTTCGGTACTGCCAGCCCTGGTCTCTACGGCTTCCAGTCCTATCCCCAGTTCTGCGACCAGAACATCCTGCTCCAGGAGCTGGCCAAGGGGCACACTGTGGCAGTCACCGTAAAATATACCAACAACAAGGATTCAGCCGACCTGCCTTATCTTGACGGTGCTGCCGGCGAGACCAAGGGCCACCTCATTGCCCTGATCGGCTATGAGTATGAGGATGGTATCCGGGACGATGACCACCTTTATATCTACAGCAGCGATTCCTTCTGTGACAGCGATCAGACCGCCTACAGACGCTACAAATGGTCCCAGTTTAAAGACTGCCTGAAAGGCCTTGCCTATATCATTCCCGACAGTAAGAGAGAGGTGGAAGATCCCAATAACACCGGCGTGGTCCGGGAAAATGTGGACCTGGAGCCTGTAAAAGGCCAGGAAAATACTTACCGGCTCATGAAGGACGGCCAGCCTGTGGACATGACAAGATTTACAAAGGGAAATGGCATCTTCGCCTGTACGGTGGAAGGAGTGGCTGTGGATATGAAGAAGGATCTGGTGGAGGGAGACTGTTCCATTCGCTATGAGAAATCCGTCCAGAGTCCCGTCAACGACGTCTTCTTTTATGATATCTCCTGCCAGGAGGACGGCAGCATCCAGATTGATCGCGGAGCCGTCTTTGACAAGATGGGCGTGGAAGATCAGGGTCAGACCATCACAGTCTATGCCATCTCTGACCGGGGCTATCGTTACCAGGGCACGATTCAGTAGATATAACAAGCAAAGTCTCACCTTCAGGCCATGATCCGGCAGATCAGTTACCAAAGTACTACTGTAAGACCACCATCCAAAAAAGTATGATTTTCTTCATAAAATACAACAAAATCTATAAAAGAATTCGGGAAACAGTGCTATAATATTATAGATATTTATAAAAATATGAACCTTATACAGGTAGTTTTTGTTTTGTGAAATCATAGGATGGGGTGTAACAATGAATATTTCTAAGAAAATATGTATCGCGGTATCTGTTGTCTGTCTCGTCATATTGGGGATCCTCTTTATCTCCTGGCGAAACCTGTCGGTCAAGGAGGCTGAGATGACCGCCTCTGAGCGCCAGAAAAATAATGCAGAGGTGTCCAGCATCTACAAGCGCAAGGTGGAGGAGGCCAGGACTGCCACAGAAATGCCCAGCAGTGAGACCACGGAGACCAGCGAGGGCGCTGACCAGGATGATCAAGAAAAACCTGCCGAAACATCGGCCCCTGATTCGGAGGAAGACGAAACCACACCCTCTGGTACAGAAGATGGCGGTAACACCACAAAAATCGAGGACGGTCAGGTGGTGGAGTCCAGTCAAAGCACAGAGGCCACAGGCTCCCAGGCCCCCGCAGCAAGCCAGACTCCTGCGGCCAGCCAGACACCGGCCCAGGGAGATCAGCAGTATCAGGGTGCCTGGCAGCTTTTGAAAAATCAGCAGCCCCTCCGCCTCCTGGTGGTGGGAGATGGCATTGCTGCCGGCAGGGGAGCCAGCCAGAAGGAAAATGGCTGGCCGGAACTTCTGGCCGACGGTTTTGAGCGCCGGTTCGGATCTCAGACGGCCCTCAATAATACAGCCATGGACCCGGCCTCTGTCTACGCCACCTATGCAGAGGTGATGAGCACTGGCCAGGACGACCAGGAATCCTATGATCTGGCCATCATCTGCTGCGGCAGAGAAGACAATGAAAATGGCTTCGAGACATGCTATGAAGCGGTGGTCCGGGCCATCCACAAGAAATATCCGGCCTGCACCATCCTGGCGGTAAAGGAGCATGATCTGGCCATGGGCTCTACCATCGATCAGGCCCAGGATACGGTCAACAAGGCCTACAAGATCAGAGCAGTGGATATGAGAAAGGCCTTTGCGGGCCAGGAAGACCAGCTGATGGACGAGGCAGGCTGTCCCAATGACGCCGGCCACAGAAAATACGCCCAGATCCTTTTTGCCGCTGTCCATCGTCAGGTGGAAAAGGACGGCCAGGATCAGGTGCCTGACAGACAGCCGGTGTTTAAAGAGTCCGCAGCCTATGAGAATTATACTTACTATGGGGCAGACCAGTTCACAAGAGTCAGCAATACCAGCTATGAACTCAAGACCGGTCACCTGACCGGCATGCTGGGCATCAACTACCTGGCCTACGACCGGGACGAGAGTGTCGTCATTGGCCTGGATCAACAGTCCTTTGCCCTTTCCGCCCTGAACCTGTCCGAGGACAGCACGCAGCTGACCCGCCTGGTTAAGAGTAATTTCACCGTGGACGATAAGATCACCGTCAGCTTCCTGGACAAGGACCAGGCAGACGCCTTCGGCGGCCTGATTGTAACCGGGCCCTGATAAGAGTTCCTTTCAGTGATCTGATCGTACCGGGCCCTGATAAGAGTTCCTTTCAGCCATCTGATTGTACTAGGCCCTGACAGGAATTCCTTTCAGGAATCTGATGGTAACCGGACTTTGATGACCGGGTCTTGACAGAAGGTCTCCCGACAAGCTAATATAATAAAGTATTACCAGGTATTAAAAAGCATCTTCTCCCACAGGGGAAGGTGCTTTTGTGGATATTTTTGTGGAAAATATCATAAAGGAGGATTACTATGAAAGTGGTATACGCATCCAGAACTGGAAATGTACAGAGATTTGTGATGAAGCTGGGCCGAAATGTGGATTCCAGGAGAATCTATGACGGCACCGAAGCAGTCAATGAAGATTATCTGCTGATCACTTTTACCGACGGCAAGGGCATGATCCCTAAAGCCGTAGAGACTTTTATCCGGGGCAATCTGAGTCATTTTAAGGCGGCCGCCGTCAGCGGCAATCAATTGAGATTCCCGGACAGCTTCTGCGGAGCCGCGGATCAGATTGAGAAAAAATACGAAGTGCCCATCATTGCCCGTTTCAACGGTGAAGGCGGTGGAGATGACGTGGACGATGTGGTGGACTATCTGGAAGAACATGCCTGAAAAGAAGAAGTTTGAAAGGCTTTCCGTGCTGGAGAAAAGTGACTTGAGAGGAGTGAAATCATGTTGTGGTTTCAAGTGGTAGGAATACTAATCATGCTTGGCTTAATCGCCTATCTTTATTTTTACTTGAGTAAGATGATGACCTTTTTTCAGGTCCTGCCGGAAGGAAAGAGCCATATTCTCATAAATCTGCTTCTGGCGGTCCTGATTGTCCTTGGCTTCAGAATAT
>JBGUIF010000165.1:0-11415 GCA_045112755.1 Anaerobutyricum sp. | reverse complement strand
GGAGGATTCTGCCGGAAGTATCATGACGGCAGAGTACATCGCCTTGAAGAAAGAGATGACGGTCTTTAATGCCTTCGACTACATCCGGGCTCACGGCCAGGAATCCGAGCAGATCTATGTTCTCTTTGTGACCGATGCCCAGAGGCATCTTGAGGGCATTGTCACCATCAAGGACCTGCTCATGAATTCCTACGAGACCAGGATCGGTGATATCATGGACGATAACGTGATTAAGTGCGTGACCACCGACGACCAGGAGGAGGTAGCCAATCAGTTCACCAGATACGACCTGCTGTCCATGGCAGTAGTGGATCAGGAGAATCGTCTGGTGGGTATCATTACCGTCGATGATATCGTGGATGTCATGGAAGACGAGGCCACCGAGGATATCGAGAAAATGGCCGCCATCGTGCCCACGGAGAAACCATATTTCCAGGTGGGAATCTTTGAGACCTGGAAATCCAGGATTCCCTGGCTCATGCTCCTCATGGTCAGTGCGACCTTCACCGGTGTGATCATCACCAATTTTGAGACGGCCCTGGCCGCCTGTGTGGCTCTGACCGGCTTTATTCCCATGCTGATGGATACGGCAGGAAACTGCGGTAGTCAGGCCAGCGTCACCATCATTCGTTCCCTCTCTCTTGGGGATGTCAAGCTGGCGGATGTGTTTAAGGTAATATGGAAAGAAGTCCGGGTAGCCTTTTTCTGCGGTCTGTCTCTGGCGATCGTTAATTTTGCCAAGATCTGGATCGTGGACCGGACCCTTTTTGGAAACTACGGGATTACTGTTTTCGTGGATCTGGTGGTCTGCCTCACCCTTTTTGTCACAGTCATCTGTGCCAAGCTGGTGGGCTGTACCCTGCCGATTATCGCGGACAGTCTGGGATTTGACCCTGCCGTCATGGCTTCGCCCTTCATCACAACGATTGTCGATGCCGTATCCCTGCTGATTTACTTCACCTTTGCCAGCGCACTGCTTGGTATAGGATAAACTGATGCGCCTTTAAAATACGAGAGGAGTAACAATGCCGACGACCTACACGCATTTTGCCTTTGGAAGTGATGTTTTTGAATTGCTGGACAAGGATCTGCGTCATGAACTCCGTCCTTATCTGGACTACTATAATGTGGGGGTTCACGGACCGGATATCCTGTTCTATTACCATGCCTTCCGGAAAAATGACGTCAACCGCCATGGATCAAAGATACATCATGAGCAGGCGGATGTCTTTTTCCGCCATGCATTTTCCGTGTATATGGAACAGGAGGACAGAGATAAGATTCGGGCAAAGGCCTATCTCGCGGGATTTATGACCCACTATATTTTGGACAGCAGCTGCCATCCTTATATTAATAAGAGGATCAGGGAGACCGGCATCAGCCACACGGAGATTGAGACTGATCTGGACAGCCTGATCATGAGGCGGGCAGGACTGCGGCCCAGGAGTTTTCATCCCGGCCGCCACCTGAGGGTGCGCTGGAAGATGGCCCGGCTGATTGCCCCTTATTTGGATATGAGCACCAGGAAGATCTGGATTTCGCTGCTGGATATGAAATTTGTGGTGAATCACATGTTTGTATCTTCCCTGGGCATCAAGAGGCATTTTTTCAACTTTTTGAAGAGGAGGGTCCGCCCCTCCCTCAACATGCCCAATCATTATGTGAAGCCCAGAATTAACGCGGGCAACAGGGTAACCTGCCAGCATCTTCTCAGGCTCTACGCCGGATGTACGGCGGAGTGCGCTCAGATGATTGAAAGACTGATAGAAGCCCTCGACCAGAATGACGACAGCTTCTGCGAGGAAGAGAGACTGAAAAGACTGTTTTCCTGACGGTACCGTTTCGGCCGGGACCGGCTCCTGCCGCCAGGAATGATATTGTTCAATAATAATCCTATGTAAATCGACCATGCAGACTGTGCCTGAGCCGGTAAAGGGAGCACACGCACAGATTCTGTCGCCTTTAGACGATGGAGTGAAAAGCACTATGAGAAAAACATCAAGAGTCCTTTTTCTGGCTTTACTGGCCATGATTATTTTGTTGCAGCCCATTCGGGGAGAGGCCATAAAAGCACCAAAAAAAGAATGCCATGCTTATGTGGTGATGGATGCCGGATCCGGTCAGGTTCTATTTGGCCAGGATGTGGATAAGCAGATTTATCCTGCCAGTACCACAAAGCTGATGACTGCCATTGTCTGTGTAGAGAACGGTGATGTCAACGGAAAGATCAAGACGAAATCAGAGATCGTGGATAATACCACACCGGGAACCTATGCTTTGGGCATCCCGGGAGGAGTGACATTTACCTTCAAGGATCTCCTCAATATCAGTCTACTTTCCTCGGCGGCAGACGCCACAGACACACTGGCAGCCGGCGTCTTTGGTTCCAAAGAGGCCTGTGTGGAGGCTATGAACAAAAAATGCCGCGAGCTGGGACTGACCCATACTCACTTTGACAATCCTGTGGGCTCCGATATCGGAGCCGGATACAATGAGATATACACGACGGCCAGGGAGATGTCTGTCATCACCCGTTATGCCATGTCAGTGCCTCTGATCCGTGATGTGGTAAGAAAAGTCAGCTACTCCACGGAGTCGGGCATGGAGATGGAGATCAATACGACAAACTGGTTCACCAGGGGATTGATTTCCTATGATATTGATAAGTACCGGGTCATCGGATCCAAGTCCGGCACCACCAATGCGGCAGGTCATGTTTTCATCGCCACGGCCATGGATTATGAGGGCCATGAAATCATCTGTGCCTTCTTTGGAAATGTCAGTAAAGAGAGTACCTTCCGCAGTATCCGAAGTCTCTATGATTATACCTTTAAGAAGATCAGAGAGGGGAAACTCAAAGTCAGCAAAAGTAATTTTGACATTCGTTATTCTCCCAGTCTGGGACGAATCTATCGAACCTACCAGTCCCTGGACTGCCTGCCCACCGGTACCGACGGCCGGTTTAATCCCGGCAGGTCTATCAGCAGGCTCCAGTTGGGGGTCATGCTGATGGGAATGGATAATCTCAGCGAGTCCAGTGCACTCAGGACTTATGCCAGGGAGAATCCTGGCAGCCGCGTGACTGCTTTGAGCCTGGCCAAACTGGTGCAGAGGATCTATCCTGCCCACCTCTCCAAAAAGGAAATCAATTCAGCCCTGAAGAATGTTCAGGCAGCAGACCGCCTGAATGAGGAAGAGAAGAATGCCTTCGCTTCCTATCTGAAAGCAGGTCTTGCCCCCGATGATTTCTGCCGCAATCCGGGTCAGGTTATTCTGAGAAGCCAGGCTCTGATGTTTGCTGACCGTCTGGCGGACTACCAGATGAAATATCAGAAGAATTATCCCATGAATTATGGAACCACGAAGGTGGAGGATGGCAAGGTATCCTGGTATGTGTCCACACTGAATCTGAAGTATCAGAACAGTCTTGCTGGTCAGAAGGCTGCCTATGAGGCGGAGAAAGCCAGACAGGAGGAAGAGCGCAGGGCCAAAGAAGAGGAGGAGCGCAAAGCCAAAGAAGAGGCAGAGAAAGCGAAGCAGGCCCAGGAGCAAAAGGCCAGAGAAGAGGAAGAACGCAAGGCCAGAGAAGAGAAAGAGCGCCTGCAGAAGGAAGAAGCCCAGCAGGCTGCAGGGACGACAGGGGCTCCGCCGGCAGCGGGTACTACCCAGGCTCCCCAGACAGGGACTACCCAGGCTCCTCAGACAACGGGAACGACTGCGGCTCCGGCCCCAGCCCGGTAATATTCTGGGAAATGATCCTGGGAGATCATCGTGAACATGTTTTTTGAAAATAGTATAGATCGATAAATCGACATTCCGGTTTTTCAGGCTGCATGTGCCTGGATTCCGGAATGTTTTTTATGGAAAAATCCTTGATATTCCAGATGGAGGGCAGTGTGATAAAAGTGTGATAGTGGCTGTGATAGACTGTCAGCATCAACAAAAGATGTGAGGCGGGATCCCCTAAGCTTCCTGCCCTCGCAGAAAATATAAAAACTCTCTCATTTCCGAGTATGATGAAATGAACACAATAAAAAAAGAGACCGCTTTAAGCATATTGGTAGATGCACGGGCCGTCTCTTTTTTTCGTTGATTATTTTATGGATATCGCTTTGGTGATTCCCTCTGATCAGCCGATCACATACCAGGGCTCCTGGCGAATCTCACAGAACTGACGCAGATAATTTTCCTGCAGGCCGAAAAACGGACCGTCTGTGAAGGACTTGGCCTGGGCGGGACAGATTTTGATGCAGGCCCCGCAGCGGATGCAGGCTGTGTCGTCGATATCTTTGGGATTGGTGCTGCTGATCGCCTTCATAGGACAGATGCCGGCACAAATCATACAGTAGAAGCAGTCGTCACTGGTCTCAACCCGGAAAGGAAATTCCAGTTTGTCCGGGAAACTGGAGGGATAGCTGCCCGGCAGGTTCAGAGGCTCTGCGGCATAGCTGACAAGAAGACGCAGCCGCTCCCGCAGTTCCTGACCAAATTCATGAATCTTCTCCATATCTTCTCTGTCAGGCCGGCCGCCTGCCAGATCAGCCAGATAGCTGTGCTGACAGATGAAAGCTCCGGCTGCCACCGGGATGAAGCCATTCCGGAACAGCTCGGTACGCAGCTCTATCAAGACATCCCCCAGCTTGACGTTGCCGTAGGTTCCCACCAGGACCAGGGGTGTGTTCAGACCTTTAAAATGTTTGAGAGCCTCTCTGACCGGGGCAGGAACCCTGCCGCCGTAGGAGGGAACGCCGATGATCAGGAGCTCATTTTCATGGAAACTGTATTCTTTCTGCCTGTTATCCCAGGAAGTCAGGTCAATCTTATCGATCGGATAATCCGCAAAAGCCTCGCCTATAGCAGATACCACTTTTCTGGTAGTGCCGCCGGGGCTGAAACAGGCACAGGTCACTTTAATTAAATTCAAAAGAAAACCCCCTCGTTAAACGGTAAATAAATAAAAAATCCAATAGGTTTCTGATTCTTATGACTCTGGTCACAAAAATCTATTTTAAAATCAAAATCATTTATGATTATTATAATATTGAAACGAAGGAGAGACAAGGTAGTTCCTTGACATAAAACGCAAACATCTTGCCTGTAAATTCATGAATGTGACAGTTTACTATTTAAACAGGCCTGTGATATACTGATGCTGATATTTTATCTCATAGAGATTATCTAAAATAGATTATCCAAAATAGATTATCTAAATAAGAAGAAGTTCTGTCACAGGGAATAAAAAAGATTTCGGACAGACCGGTTCTTAAGAAAGATATAGAGAAAAGCTGGTTTTTCCGGATAGGATCCGGTAGGAAAGGAGCATGACTATGAGTCAGGTTAAGCGTTATTATGTAGAGAAGAAGCCCGCCTACGCCATAGCGGCGAAAGAGCTCACCCAGGAGATTAAGGACTATCTGGCCATCGAAGACGTGACATCAGTTCGCGAACTGATTCGTTATGACGTGGAAAATGTCTCTGAGAAGACCCTGAACAAGGCCAAAGGGACAGTCTTTTCCGAGCCGCCTGTAGACGAGATCTACGAGGGAGATTTCCCTAGAATGGAGGGAGACAGGGTCTTTTCCGTGGAGTATCTTCCGGGACAGTTTGACCAGAGAGCGGATTCTGCGGAACAATGTGTTCAGCTTCTGAATGAGTCGGAGAATCCGGTAATCCGGTCTGCCACCACCTATGTTCTTTCCGGGAATATTTCCGAGACAGACTTCGAACGGATCAAGGCATACTGCATCAATCCGGTGGATTCCCGGGAGACAGATGAGACCCTGCCGCAGACCTTGATCGTAGAGTATGACGAGCCGGATGATGTCCGTATTTTCGCCAATTTTATTGGATTGGAAGAAGAGGAGTTGAAAAGACTTTACGACTCTCTCGGACTGGCGATGACATTCAAGGACTTTGTTCATATTAAAAAATATTTCAGAAAAGATGAGGGACGGGATCCTTCCATGACGGAGATTCGTGTTCTGGACACTTACTGGTCAGACCACTGCCGCCATACGACCTTTGCCACAGAACTTAAGGAGATTCATTTTGGGGAAGGCTACTATAAGCCGGTGATAGAGAAAACTTTCCGGGACTACCTCAAGGACAGGATCGATGTGTATGGTTATAACAGGAACAAATATGTGTGCCTGATGGATATCGCCCTTATGGGTATGAAAAAGCTGAAGGCAGACGGTATCCTCGATAATATGGAGGAGAGCGATGAAATCAATGCCTGCTCCATCGTTGTGCCGGTCCAGTATACAGACGGCAGCGGGGAGGAGTGGCTCATCAGCTTTAAGAATGAGACCCACAATCATCCGACGGAGATTGAGCCCTTCGGTGGGGCAGCCACTTGTCTGGGCGGCGCCATCCGGGATCCTCTGTCCGGCCGGTCTTACGTCTACCAGGCTATGCGGGTGACAGGCTGTGCCGACCCGACCCTGCCTCTCTCCGAGACCCTGAAGGGCAAACTGCCCCAGAGGAAGCTGACTACAGGTGCAGCCCATGGTTACAGTTCTTATGGCAATCAGATCGGCCTGGCCACCGGGCTGGTGGATGAGATCTACCATCCGGGCTATGTAGCCAAAAGAATGGAAATTGGTGCTGTGATCGGTGCTGCTCCGAGGAAGAATGTCATCCGCGAGACTTCCGATCCCGGTGATATCATAGTTCTTCTGGGCGGGCGTACAGGCCGCGACGGCTGCGGCGGCGCCACAGGTTCCTCCAAGGCCCACACGACTCAGTCCATCGATACCTGCGGTGCAGAGGTCCAGAAGGGAAATCCCCCCACAGAACGCAAGATTCAGAGGCTGTTCCGCCGTGAGGAAGTCAGCCGCCTGATTAAAAAATGCAACGACTTTGGTGCCGGTGGTGTGTCTGTGGCCATCGGCGAACTGGCAGACGGCCTCCGGATTGATTTGGACAAAGTTCCCAAAAAGTATGCCGGTCTGGACGGAACGGAACTGGCCATCTCTGAGTCCCAGGAGCGTATGGCCGTAGTGCTGGATCCAAAGGATGTGGATCAGTTCCTGGCTTATTCTGCCGAGGAGAACCTGGAAGCCATTCCGGTGGCTGAAGTGACTGAAGAGAAAAGACTGGTTATGTACTGGAGAGGAAAAGAGATCGTCAATCTTTCCAGAGCATTTCTTGATACCAACGGCGCTCATCAGGAGACCTCCGTCGAGGTGGAAATGCCAGATGAAAAGAAGCCATATTATAAGGAACAGGAGGAGATCGGAAATATCCGGGAAGCCTGGATCAAGGGCCTGTCTGATCTCAATGTCTGTTCCAAAAAGGGACTGGTGGAAATGTTTGACAGTTCCATTGGAGCATCCACCGTCACCATGCCCTTTGGAGGCCAGACTCAGCTTACGCCGATTCAGACCATGGTGGCAAAGATTCCGACCCTCGACAAGGAGTCAGATCTTTGTACGATGATGTCCTATGGTTTTGACCCCTATCTCTCCAGCTGGAGTCCTTTCCACGGAGCTGTTTACGCTGTACTGCAGTCCGTGGCCAAGATAGTGGCCTCCGGCGGGGACTTCCACAAAATCCGCCTGACTTTCCAGGAGTATTTTGAGAAACTGGGAGACGATCCCAGGCGCTGGGGTAAGCCTTTCGCCGCTCTCCTGGGTTCCTACAATGCCCAGAAGGGATTCGGCATTCCCTCCATCGGCGGCAAGGACAGCATGTCCGGTTCTTTTGAGAATATTGACGTGCCGCCGACACTGGTTTCCTTTGCAGTGGATTACATGAATGCCGGGGATGTGGTGACACCGGAAGCCAAGAAAGCCGGCAACTACCTGATGCGGGTAGATATCCCCTTTGATGAGTATGGGATTCCGGATTATAAAGAAGCCCACAGAATCTATGATAAAGTCCACCGGATGATGAAGTACCAGGAGATTGTTTCCGCTTATGTGATCGGGGCCGGCGGATTGATCGAGGCCATCAGTAAGATGCTCTTCGGCAACATGCTGGGTCTGGATATCAATCGGGAGTTCCAGCTGCAGGAGCTCAACAGAAAATACTATGGATCCATTCTCTTTGAGATCAAGAAGGAAGCTCTGGCCCATACGGGTGTCCACTGTACCCTGATCGGCCGGCTCATGGATGAGAGATGTATCGAATTCCCGTCTGGGGAAAAGCTGGATTTAGAGGATCTGATCGACGCCTGGGAGAAACCTCTTGAAAAGGTCTTCCCCACAAAGACTGACGATCGGAACAAGAATGTCTCCATGAAATTCTTTAATTCCCGGTCTGTCAATACAGCCAGGAACAAGATCGCTGTGCCCAGGGTATTTATTCCGGTATTCCCGGGGACCAATTGTGAGTATGATTCCGCCAAAGCCTTTGAGCGGGCCGGAGCACAGGTGGAGACCATCGTTTTTAGAAATCGTAATGCCCAGGATATTCTGGAATCAGTGGATGCCTTTGAGAAGGCCATCGGCCAGTCCCAGATTATCATGTTCCCCGGAGGCTTCTCCGCGGGTGATGAGCCCGAAGGTTCTGCGAAATTCATTGCCTCTGTCTTCCGCAATGAGAAGATCAAAGAGGCTGTGATGAAGCTGCTTCAGGAGAGGGACGGACTTGCCCTTGGTATCTGTAACGGTTTCCAGGCCCTGATCAAGCTGGGCCTTGTTCCCTACGGGGAGATCGTCGGTCAGACAGAAGCGTCCCCGACCCTGACCACCAACTCCCTGGGAAGACATATTTCTATGATGGCTTACACCAAAGTGGTCAGCAACAAGTCTCCCTGGCTGCACAAGGCGACCCTCGATGAAATATATGCCATCCCTGCTTCCCATGGGGAGGGACGATTCGTGGCGAGCGATGAGATGATTCGTAAACTTTTTGAAAACGGCCAGGTTGCCACCCAGTATGTCAATCTCAGTGGCCAGCCGGTCATGGATGTTCGATATAATCCCAATGGTTCCTACTATGCCATCGAAGGAATCACCAGCCCGGACGGCAGAGTCCTGGGCAAGATGGGACACTCGGAGCGCCGCGGTGACCATGTTTCAATCAATATTTACGCCAAAAAAGATCAGAAGATCTTCGAGAGCGGCGTAGAGTATTTTAAATAGAAATCTGCGCCAGGCATCTTTATTATAATAGAAGACAAGAGGGACCGCCCTGGTTGGACTATCCATCAGGGCGGGGGCTGTCGCATTAAAGCGGCTGCCACGTTAACTTAAAAGGTAAGGATCCCCATGTCCTGTGTTGTGTCAGTTGCTGGCATCTGTTCGTCTGATAACGGACTTAAGATCAGTCCGTCCCAGAACGCACAGACACCACTAAATGACAAATACGCTGGACATGGGGATCCTTGTCTTTATCTTAAGTCCCTGAACCGCTTTAATACGACAGCCCTGTTTTAGCGAACAAAAGGGGGCGGGTGGTCCGGGAGGCCAGGTAAGAGCCGGCCTAAGTGGTAATAAAGGGCTCACTGCACAAGGCATGCTTCACGATCGTGCTATCTGATCAGACAGGAACTTTGCGGGTGAAAATCGTAAAAAACATTTTTTAAAATATACTTGACAAAGTAAAAAGTTGGTGCTAAGTTATGTTATAGAATATTAGCACTCAAATCAAACGAGTGCTAATAACCAGAGAAGAGAGGATATGATATGGAACTTAGCGAGCGCAAAATGAAAATATTAAAAGCGATCATAGCGACGTATCTGAAAACCGGTGAGCCTGTGGGCAGCAGAACGATCTCCAAAGATACGGATCTGCACCTCAGTTCAGCCACCATCCGTAATGAGATGGCTGATCTGGAGGAACTGGGATATATCATCCAGCCCCACACCTCAGCGGGCAGGATTCCATCGGATCTGGGTTACCGATATTATGTTAATCTGCTCATGGAAGAGAATGAGGAGATGCAGGACCGGGAGAGAGCGCGGGAGAAGGAGCATCAGGATCTGATCAATAAGATGGACCGTATGGAAGTGGTCCTCAAGAACGTGGCAGATACCCTGGCGGCCAACACAAACTACGCGACCATGATTTCCGCGCCCCAGTACAGCGAGGCCAAGCTCAAGTTTATCCAGTTGTCCATGGTGGACAGCCGCAGACTTCTGGTGGTCATCGTGGTGGGTAATGAGACTGTCAAGAATGTCATCATGAATGTGGATGATCCCCTTCAGAATGACGAGGTATTAAAGCTTAACATCCTGCTTAATTCTTTCCTGCAGGGGCTGACCCTCGGAGACATCAATCTGGAGCTGGTCCACACCATGAAGGTTCAGGCCGGTATGCACGCGGCGATTCTGGAAGGCATTTTCCAGGGGATCGTGGATGCTATCCACGAGGCGGACAACACCAAGATCTACACCAGCGGCACGACCAATATCTTCCGTTATCCGGAACTGATGGATCCGGAAAAGACCACAGAACTTCTTGACACTCTGGTGGACAAGAAGCAGCTGGTCAAGCTGGTGGATGACACCGTCAGCCAGGAAGAGCGCCACGGCATTCAGGTTTATATCGGTAATGAGAATCAGGTACAGTCGCTGAAGGATTGCAGTATCGTCACAGCAACATATAAACTGAAGGAAGGCGGCACCGGTACCGTAGGGATCATAGGTCCCAAGAGGATGGATTACCGGAAAGTGGTAAGGACATTGAGAAATCTGACCGATGATCTTGATGAGATCTTTAATTCGGAAGAGATAGAATAAGCAAAGAAAGGTGGTACTTAAGTGGAAGAGAAAAGAGAATTCGACGAAAGTATCGTAGACCATGCTCCCGGTACTGAGGAGGCAGACAAGGCTGTCAGAGGTTCAGGAACCAATGAGCCCGACGATGACGGCGCAGTAGAGATTGAGATCGAAGACGGCAGCATTTCTGAAGAACATTCTTCGGACAAAGAAGCCGGAAAGAAAAAAGCTGAGGAGAAGAAATCGGAGGATCATAAAGGAAAGAAGAAAGATAAGACAGCCAAAAAGGAAGACCAGAAGGATAAGAAGAAGTCAGTTGACGCCCTCGAAGTGGAACTGAAGAAGGCGGAAGACAAGGCTGCTGAATATTCAGATAAGTACCAGAGACTGCTGGCTGAATTTGAGAATGCCAGAAATCGCAGCGCCAAAGAGCAGTCAAGAATGTTTGACGTTGGTGCCAAGAGTGTTCTTGAGAAGCTGCTTCCGGTGGTTGACAACTTTGAGCGGGGTATCGAGGTCCTCAGTGATGAGGAGAAGAAGGAGCCCTTTGCCCAGGGAGTCATAAAGATCTACCAGCAGCTGATGACCGTACTTGAGCAGATTGGCGTCAAGCCCATCGAAGCCCTCGGCAAGGAATTTAATGCGGACTTCCACAATGCAGTCATGCACGAGGAGGACGAGGAGATGGGTGACAACTTAGTCTCCCAGGAATTCCAGAAGGGATACATGTACAAGGAGGACGTCTTAA
>JBGUIF010000164.1:0-4439 GCA_045112755.1 Anaerobutyricum sp. | reverse complement strand
CTCTATAATGGAGACCAGGTCATCATCACGGGAGGCTGGGACGGAGACTACGTATGGGAATACGCACCGACTCTTGATAAGAGCGGCTTTGTCAACGGCAAGTACCTGTCCGGCGGGGGAAGCAGCAGCGGCAGCAAGAAAAGCAAAAGCTCTTCCGGAGACACCAGGACGGTCACAGGGACCAAGAATTACCTTGCTCTGAGGTCCTCCGCCAAGTACAGCGACAAGAATGTGATCGGAAAGCTCTATAATGGAGACCAGGTCATCATCACGGGAGGCTGGGACGGAGACTACGTATGGGTATACGCACCGAGTCTGGACAAGAGCGGCTTTGTCAATGGCAAGTATCTGAAATAATATTTCAGAGGTAAGTTTCAGAAGGATAGATATCAGACTCATCAGGCTGGAATGGCATGTGCCGGACCAGTGATATGGTGAATTCAGATCGGATGGATCATCAGGAAAGAGAAGGCCGGAACAGAGCTGTTTCCGGTTTTTTCTCTGTAAATGCAGAGAAAAGAGGCATGATTAATATGAAAGTAAAAGGAACAAATCTAGGCAACTGGCTGGTTCTGGAAAAGTGGATGAATCCGGCCATATTTGCCGGAACCAAGGCTGAGGATGAAACCTGGCTGAACAGGGAACTGTCCAGTAAAGAATACGCAGCCAGGGTAAAAAAACACAGAGAGACGTACATCACTGAAAAAGATTTCAAAAAGATTGCTGCTCTGGGGATGAATACAGTCAGACTTCCCCTCCCTTATTTTGTGTTTGGGGACAGGAAACCTTATCCAGGATGCATCGAATATGTGGACAAGGCCTTTGACTGGGCGGAGAAGTACGGTCTTAAAATCATACTGGATCTGCACACGACCCCCGGCTGCCAGAATGGCTATGACAACGGCGGGATCGTGGGAGTCTGCAAGTGGCATTTCAACAAGGTTGAGGTGGAGTATGCTCTCTTTGTCCTTGAGGGACTGGCCTATCGATACGGCCACCGGCAGGGCCTTTTTGGTATCGAGGTGGTCAATGAACCGATCAGTTATCTGGTTTATCGCTTTGCCCCCACCACAGGAAAGGCTGCAGATGCCAAAGAGGCAGAAGGGTCGGCCCATGTGGGGATGAACTTCCTCAAGGATTTTTATCTGCGGGCTTACAGGAGATTGAAACCCCTGCTGGCTCCGGATAAAGCCATCATTTTCCATGATGGCTTTCGCATGAATTTATGGGGAAAATTTTTCAAAAGACACAAGATGGAAAATGTTTACCTGGATGTTCACCCCTATATCTGGGCGATGGAAATGTTTGTCCCGATTCACCGTCCTCTGATTTACAGGATTTACCTGAAGGTGCTGAAGATGCGGCTCAAACATGCCGGGCGGAATATACCGATTCTGATTGGCGAATGGTGTATCTGCAATCACTATGCTGTGGATGGGCCCAAGGACCCGGAGAAGAAAAAGAAACGTTACCAAAAGGTTGCCAGAATGGAGATGAAAACCTTCCAGAGTTGTGCCGGATGGCTTTACTGGAGCTGGAAGCTGCGGCCTGACGGCACATACGAGGGTGGGGAAGCCTGGAAAGAGAGCTGGGATCTGAGAAAGGCCATCAGTAATGGCTGGATGCCATGCCGCTATAAAACATCGGATTAATGCCTGCCTCTGAGTGGAAGCAGGTTGTAAAACAGTTTATAAAAGGAGACGTTTATGAGTGAGAAAAGACCGTTAGTTTCAATTATTGTACCAATCTATAATGGAGAGAAGGTCATTAGAAAATGTATTGAAAGTATCCTCAACCAGGATTACCAGAATTTTGAACTGCTGCTGATGGACGACGGAAGTAAAGATGGATCACCGGCAATCTGTGATGAGTATGCGGCTTCTGACAGCAGGGTGACAGTGGTTCATAAGGCAAATTCCGGAGTATCTGATACCAGAAACCAGGCAATGGCTATGGCAAAGGGAGAATATTTTCAGTTTCTGGATGCCGATGACTGGATTGTTCCGGAAGCTACAAAGCTGCTGGTGAGAGCTATGGAAGAGAATGATGTGGATCTTGTGGTGGCGGATTTCTACCGGGTTGTGGGTGAGAACACTTCCAGAAAGGGATCCATTGACAAAAGCGGGGTCTACACGAAACTGCAGTTTGCGGACTGTATGATGGCGAGTCCGGCAGACTATTATTATGGAGTAATCTGGAATAAGCTTTACAAAGGGGACATCATCAGATCAAACATGATGAAGATGGATAAAACCCTCAATTGGTGTGAGGATTTTATCTTTAATATGGAATACATTCTTCACACAGAGAATATTTATGTTCTGAAGGTTCCAATCTACTATTATGTCAAGACAGAGGGCTCCCTGGTTTCCCAGGGACTGAATCCTGCCAACGTCGTCAGAATGAAGCTCAATGTGGTGGAGTACTACAGGGCTTTCTACAAGAATCTTCTCTCAGAGACAGAATATGAAAGAAGAAAGACAGAGATTAATGCTTTTCTGATCGACTATGCCCATGATGACGGGGCTCCCGGCTTTTTACCCAGCACCAAAAAACTGGGCACTGAAAGATCCGTCAGTGTTCAGAAAACAGATAAGGTCAATATGTGGACGACCTACTATTATCTGAGAAAGGTGATGGAGAGGGAGATGGCCAATGTGAGCCTGCAGTTTAAGCTGTCGAAAAAAGAACTTCGGGTTATCACTTATCTCCATATGTTCGGCAGGATTGAGAGTAAAGAAGAACTGGCAGAATACGTGGAAACCAGCTGGCCCATGATTGCAACCATTATTGAACAGCTCCGGCTGAAAGGCTATGTGAAGCTGGAGCGGGGACGGCCGATCACAGCGACCCTGACGGAAAAGGCAGGGGAAATTGTCCGGATTTTAGACCGAACCATGCAGGATATGAAAAACAATCTGATCGAATCACTTTCAGAGGAGTTCAGAACGTTCTATGAAGAGTTTGAGACCATAGTCAATGAGAAACTCGCCTTGTTCAGCAGAAGATGAAATGCCGTGATAAATCCTGGCTGGCTGTTTTTTTGCTGGCGGAAACCCTGATTTACATGGCTGTGATCTTCCCTGGATTTCATGGTGTTGTCAACCATCCTCTGAGATATGCCGCCATACTGGTCTGCGCGGTCTGCAGTGTGTTTATGTTCAGGGAGCAGAGAGACAGGAATCATCTATGGCTTTCGGCTGCCCTTGTTCTGACAGCCCTGGCGGACTTTTATTTCGAGATACTCACAGATCGGGTACTGGAGCCCCTTTTTATCTTTGTCCTTGTTCAATGGTGTCATGGGGTAAGGCTTACCTGCTGTCTGCAACGACGCCGGAAGAAAGAGATAACCTGGTTATTCTTTATTGTCACAAGGGTCTTTGGTCCTGTGGGATTTGCTGCAATCATGTTAAAAAGTATGTCGAAGGGAACAGCCGATCCTCTTCAGATGACTATGGAGATGAGGCTGGCCCTGGTATTGATGCTGGTGTATGGCATCAATATCCTGTTTAATCTGGGAGTCGCCCTGACTGACTGGTTCCGTACGAAAAGCCGCTTTGCCTTCATGGTATGCCTTGCTTTTGTTCTGTTTATTTGTTGTGATATTACCGTGGCAGCTAATCTTCTCTATCCCAACATTGGACTTTCCGCGGAAGTCACAGAGGGGCTGGCAAGACTGACCTGGGTTTTTTATATTCCCTCCCAGGTTCTCTTTGTGCTGTCAGGGGCACTTTATGATTATTCCGGCAAATAACAGCTGCTTTTTCCGACAGGGTATTTTTTGGGGCAAATTGTTAAAAAACTGAATCACAAACAAATTGTAATAACATTTCTTCCATGTTAATTTAATAAGACATGACGAAGCATTTAAATGTGGGAAACAGCCGGCACCGGCTGGATCCTGAAGTAGTTATTTGGGGAGAAATGTTATGAAAAGTATGAAAAAATGTCGCTGTTTATTTATGATTCTTGCAGTTCTGGTTTTATGTGCCTTCTATGCCTCCCGGACAGAGGCTAAGGTAATCTATACGGGGAAGGATAAGATTGATACAGCCTGTGAAATTATTCTGGCCAGATGCAGTAGTCAGAAAATGACCAGTAAGGAGAAGCTGAAGGCGGTCTATGAATTTCTTGTCAAAAACATGAAGTATTCCCACAGCAAGGGGAGTGTCAAGATTAAGGTAAGCAAGAATCAGATTCTTAAATTCAAAAAGACAGAGGCAAAATTGAAGGCAGCAGGACAGGTTGCTTACAATAAAAAGTTCCGCAGGAGATATCGGAATGTACTCACCATGAGAGGGACCTGTTATGATATGTCCGCAGTGTTCTGTATTATGGCCAACCATCTGGGATTTAAGGCCGGTCTGTGCAGCGGAAGGTATGTCAGGAGCAATGGGTCAAGCTGTGAGCACTGGTGGAATTATGTCAAGATTGACGGC
>JBGUIF010000163.1:0-3485 GCA_045112755.1 Anaerobutyricum sp. | reverse complement strand
CGGCCAGGGCAGCCGGTCTGACGGTAAACGCACATGATAACCCAGACAGAACCACAGCTTTAAGGCCTCAGACAGCCGTCAGGATATGCCGGTTGCGCAGTCCGCCGTCATCAATCCTGTCATTGAGGGAGTAAGCGTGCTTCTCCAGATCCCCGCAGTCAGCTCTGGTCAGGTCCTGATCTCTCAGGACGCCAATGATATCGGAGCTGATCCCTTCCATAACCCGGTACTTTTCCTCTCTCATGCCCTCCTCATTATCAGTGGTCAGCAGATATTCAAAAAGTTCAGCCTCCAGAGACAGAAGGGGAAGCGCTCTCAGTGCCCGGAAAGACCATTTATAGTAGGGCTGATAGACCCGATTGAGAAGAAAAATAACCCTCATGGCATGGTGGACAAACTCACAGGCCGCCAGCTGGGCAGCTGCAGTCTCCCCATGGTCCAGACACCGCCTGTAATTATACTGGCCCGACTGAGCCATCATCAGAAGGTGCCCGGCCAGCTTTTTGCATCGAATCTCTTCAGGATAAAAGGCCAGCCTCTTACGAATTCCCTCAAAAAGGCCGCTCTGATCCGAAAAGATCCGCCCGTTAGTCACCTCCAGAAGAGACTGGTCCGACAGGAGCAGCCAGTGGTCTGTGGAAAGTCTGCCGTCCGGAACCCCCAGTTTCTCGGTCAGGAAGTCCGAAAGCCGGATGACCCCATGGCGAAGTCCACCCACCGGCCGGATTCTTGCACGCGTAAAACCCATAAACTCCCGGGGCAGCTTATCGTAGGCCCGCTCCAGGAGAAAGGCCGTCCTCCGGTCCACCTGATCCTCGCCGGGAAGGAAAATGCAGAAACCCGGCTCAAAATCATGGTCCCGGGATATCGCATCGTCAAAGCCAAGGCACTCGGACCCGCTTCCTGCCAGGCCCACGGCAACCCGGGACAAAAGACCGGGAAACTCCTGGTCCAGCATAGGCTTCCCAAAGGCCTCAAAATATCTCTCCGCCAGTTCAAGTCCTTGCATAGATCTCCTCCGCTTTCCGCTGCAGTTCCTGCGCATCGAGAAAATAGCCATAATAGGCAAAGGCAGGCGCACATTTTTCACAGACAAAAGCATAGTAGCCCTCTTCCGCCCCATGGGGTTCTCTCAGAAGCTCGGCAGCCCGGTCCAGAAGACGACGAATCTCCTTGTCGCTCTCCTCCGGGCCCTTCATCAGGGCCAGGGCATCTGCCATGTTGAGACAGGTGACAGCCTGCTCCAGCTGACCGCCATGTACCTGTTCCATGGTCTCCATGGCCCTCTCATAAAGGGAAAATGCTTCCTCGTAATCTCCCAGAGCAGCACAGCACAGAGCCATATTATTATAGAGGCCCCCCAGCAGAGCTGGGTCTGTTTCTCCACTTTCCTCATAGACTTTCCTGGCTCTCCGGAACAAATCCAGAGCCCGGTGGTGGTCACCGAAAGCATGGAAAACCGTCGCAGCGTTTACATAGCTGGTACCACCGCTGACACTATCCCCGAAGCCGAGAAGTTCCACCAGCCGCAGGCTCTCCTGCGCGTGCGCGGCGGCCTGGTCTTTGTCAGAAATTTTTCTGTAGTGGCCGGCCAGCTCGTTGTGAAGCATCAGCTGTCCCCTCAGGTCATGGCCCAATCTGGCCTCCTCCAGCCAGTAGAGCAGATGCCTTTCAGCAGCCTGATAGTCCCTCCTGCCCATGTATTCATTCATTTTTTCAATGATCCTCTGCTGGGGCACTGCCCTGACTTCTTCTCTGTAACCGTATCGTTCCTGATCTGAATGGTTCATCTAAGACCTGTCTCCTCCATAGTTATTCTGCGTCGTTCTGAGCCATTTTACCATCTTTTTATAAATCTACATACTGATGAAACCGAACACATTAGCCACGGAGCTGATGAGGATCACCAGCAGAAAAATCGGACTCAGGTAGCGGATCATAAAGAGAAATACTTTCTTTCTCTTAAAGCCATGCCCGTCCTTTTCCACCTCGGCACAAAGGTTATCAACCCCGATATGACGAGTCACCAGGAAACAGATCGCCATGGCAGAGATGGGCATCATGACAGAATTTGTCAGGAAATCCGAGAAATCCAGGAACTGCATCCCGAGAATTTTGATCATATCCAGCGGTCCATATCCCAGAGAGGACAAAGTGCCGAGCCCAATCATAATCACACCCATAATAAAAGTGGCCAGATGACGATTCCATCCCAGTTCATCTTCGATGGTGGACACCGCGCACTCTGTCAGCGCTATGGCAGAGGTCAGGGCCGCAAAAAGAACCAGGACAAAGAAAAGGATACCGCCGACTCTGGCAAAGCCGATACTGGAAAGGATCTTCGGTATGGTGATAAACATCAGGGAGGGCCCTGCATTCAAGGTTTCCGGAGTCCCGCCGGAAAAGGCAAAGACTGCCGGTATGATCATAAGACCTGCCAGGAGAGCGATGCCAGTATCAAAAATCTCCACATTGACCGTGGCACTTTCAATCGACACATCATCCTTCATATAGGAACCAAAGGTAATCAGGATACCCATGGCAATGGACAGGGAATAGAACATCTGACCCATAGCCGTCACCACAGTCATCCAGGAAAAATTCTTCAGATTGGGAATCAGGAAATATTTCACCCCCTCCAGGGCACCGGGCATGGAAATGGAGTAGGCAGAAATCACCAGGGCCAGCACGAGCAGAATCGGCATCATAATCTTGGATACCCTCTCGATTCCGTTCTCCACACCCAGGTAAATAATAATCAGATCAAGGACAACAAAAACGACGAACCACAGCTCTGCCTCATATCCTCCTGTAATAAAACCGGTAAAATAATTCTCGTCAGCCAGCTGTGCTGTATTCCCTTTCAGATACTCCACCAGATACTTGATGACCCAGCCGCCGATGGTGGAATAGTAGGGCGCGATCAAAATCGGAATGATGGCATTGATCCAACCGCCGGCATGGACCAGCTTACTGTCTCCGAATTTGGCAAAGGCGCTCACCGGGCTCTTTTTGGTCATACGTCCGATGGATGTCTCTGCGATAATCATGGTATATCCGAAGGTCAGCGCCAGCAAAATATAGATCAGCAGAAAGATGCCTCCGCCATATTTCGCCGCCAGATAAGGAAATCTCCAGATATTGCCCAGTCCTACCGATGCTCCGGCAGCCGACAGAACAAAACCCAGTTTACCGGAAAATGTACTTCTTTCGTCATTCATGTTTCTTTTCTCCTTAATCATTATGTATAAAAATATCCGTCTGAATCTTCCTCACTCCGCATCAACCGGAACCCGTGAAGACACAATGCCTAGTATATCTAATTTCAGGAAAAACTGCAAGTTGTCCTTGTATGAATATTTTAAACTTGCATTAATAATTTAAATATGATACGATTATTTCCGTGAAAAATTTCATATGCAGTCTTGGCGGAATTGGCATACGCGCTAGACTAAGGATCTAGTCCGGGCTTACTGGGTGTGGGT
>JBGUIF010000162.1:0-9839 GCA_045112755.1 Anaerobutyricum sp. | reverse complement strand
GATTATCATCGTCACGGCCAGTCAGGTGATGGAGATTATCATCATGGCCAGTCAGGTGATGGAGATTATCATCATGGCCAGTCAGGTGATGGAGATTATCATCACGACCAGCCAGGTGATGGAGATTATCATCATTTATTCCTCCGGATACCTGCTCTAACTGCTGTAAATCAAGTCCTTTTTTAGTATTTTTCATCTTTGTTTCCCCCTTTGTAATCACTTTTCTTTATCTGATTCACATCTTATCATACAAACTGTCACAGAAGAATCACACCGACGAGATTGGCAGATTCAACTTTGAAATCTGATTTCAAATCTTGGTTCCGTTTACAATGCTCAGTTTCTCATCTCCAGGAACTCCAAACTTCTTTTTCCAGTATCCAGATCAATCTACTGAATAAAAGTAAACTCCTCTGCTTCCTATTGTCTATCAGATAATAATATACAGGAATTCAGTAAAAAAATCTACTCAAATACAAAAACCAGAAATATTCCGCCTTTCCTTTCCTCCCCTCATGAAATGACCTTCCTGGACAGCCGCAAAAGTCGCTGTTATACATATCGGGATTCCCGTATATACGAGTGGTACTATTGTTAACGTGAACGGAAGCATGAAAAGCAAGGCCCCGGTTACCTTGTTCATAGCCGTATGAACTGTCACATATTTTTTTTGTACAACATATCCGGAGATAATGTTGATAAACTTGAACAATGCGATAACAGCTGTCCATACATACAGCCATGTTGGAATGTCCATTGCCGGAAGGATTTTTATCAGGCAAACGATAACAAATACAAAATCAGCGAATGAATCAAATTTCGATCCAAATTCACTGACTGTGTTTGTTTTCCTCGCTATTACTCCATCGGACATGTCAGACAAACCGCCGACCAAATACAGAACATAAAAGGCCGGAGAAAACACCGGACAAAACAGGAGTGCCCCACTCACCAGGATTCTTATACTCGTCAGTACATCTGCTAATTTCCCCATCAATCAATTATCCTCAAACTCCATCGGTGTAAAACGTATTCCATTTACCGTCTTCTCCTCATCAGTCGGCACAAAACCAATCGCTTTGTAAAAAGCTGCTCCAAAAGGCGAGGAATTGAGAGTTATCTTTTCGTCCGGGAAGTCTTCCAGTAAAAAACGAAACATCCTTGTACCAATCCCGAGACGGTGATAACCACCATCCACAAAGAAAAAACAGATGTGTTTTTTATGAGCCCGGATGGCGATCTCCCCAATCAGCTTCCTGCCATCGAAAGCACCATAGTAATGCAGACCGGACAGATACTTTTCATCGTGCAGGCATTTCCGGAATTCTTCCGTCCCCTCTGCAGAGTAATCAGGAGACTCATATTCTGAAAATACTCTCCATGCCAGATTTAGAGCGGCCGGTCTTTCATCCGGAGACAATCTTCGTATTGTAAAACTGTTTTTCCATTCATCACGTGAAAGTCTTGTGATATGCTCGGTGCGGATATCGTCCATCAGTTTCCAATGGATATCCCGGTTGGTATGATGATAAGTGAAGCCGCATTTTTCCTGGACACGCCTGGACTTATCATTTCCTTCAAAATAACCGCACCATAAAGTATCCAGATGAAGATCCGCGAAAGCATGGCGGATGATCTCCCCGACTGCTTCAGGGATGAATCCCCGCCCCCAATATGGCACTCCGATCCAGTAACCGATCTCGCCCTCTGAATCCGGGAGCCCGATATTGCTCTTATCTCCGATCATCAAACCAATGCTGCCGATTGCTCTCTCATTTTCTTTCAGACATACCGCATAAGTTTCGGGAACTGAAAGTACAGTATTTATGATTTCCTTACTGTTTTCCACACTTGTATGAATGGGCCAGCCGGCAATCGGCCCGACCCGGCTGTCCTTTGCGTATTCGTATAAACTCTCTGCATCCTTCTCTTCCCAAGGACGCAGAATCAGTCTTTCTGTATATAAAATCATAGTTCCGGCATTTTCAAGCCTGACCCGTGCATCAGGATTATTTCCGGTAATTGCCCCAACCTTTTCGCACGACTTCATTTCCGGACAGCTGCCGCAGGTTTCCACCTTTTTTTCTCTCGCACACTGCCTGATCGGACATAAAGAATCACAGTACACAGTCTTTACTCCCGGAATCCGGCAGCCGGAACAGTTAATCATTTCCGGTGTGATCTCCACTCCGTTAAGCTTAGACCATTTCTCAGCCACCTTTATCCGAAGTTCATTATCATTATTAACCGTTGCCAAACGTGCTTCGCAGGCCTCACAGTCCAGCCCACAATATGCAATGTAACCATTCATAATCAAGACCTCCCTTCTGCTCCATATTCCATTGGCGTAAAACGTATTTCGACTGCCGCTTTGCTCACTTTTTCATATATATCTTACAGAAATGCCGTAAATGCTTTTCGATGTATTCCATACTTTCCTCCTCACACTGCGGCTGTCTGTCCGACCTTGCAATTTGAAGAACTGCCGGTGCAGTCAGTTCTGCTGCAAGCAGTGCAGGATCATCATTTTTTACGATGCCCTCATCCATCATGCCTTTGATAATCTTTGCAAACATCCTCTGTATCCCGTCCAACTGATGTCTGGTGGTCACCTCGGAAATCCTTTCATTTCGGAACTGTTCCTGAACAAGAAGCTTCCGCGTTTTGCGGATTATGGGATCCCGCATAGTGAATGAAATCCTTTCCATTGTCACCTTTATAAACTCTTCCCGACTCTGCGGCACCTTTCCGATATTTTTCTCAGATCCAAACATTTCCTCATATCGCGCTTCTGCAGAATCAATCAACGCATTCAGGATGTCTTCTTTGCCCTTATAGTGCTTGTATAGCGATGGAGCCTTAATCCCGACAATACCTGCGATTTGCTCCACACTTGTCCCATCGTATCCGTTCTCTGCAAATAACGTTAATGCTGCATCCAGTATTTTCTCTTTGGTAGACATGACTCCCTCCATTATGCTAATAAATGTTAGCCATATTATAGTTTATCTATTAATCAATACTTGTCATTTCGTATATCGTTTCACACTCTTTCAAAGGCTACTGTCTGATTCTTCAGAGAGATTTTTCCCACCTTAAAACCGTAGTCGGGAAGCTCTTTTTTATAATTGAGGAAAGAATGATCAATGGGTTTACTGGCAATCTCTTCGATCTCTGCAAATGTCAGCTTGAAACTGTCCGTGCCGTTTTCCTTGATCCATTTCCATAAAGGTTCATATTTACTCATATCTATCGCTCCTCCTGATTCTCATCTTTTTTTCTTAGGCGCAGGCAGTTCCATTTCCGCGTCCGGCATCATCGCTGCAGCAAACTTAATGGGTTTTAGCTGAAATCGGTTATCATAAATGCTACCAACCACTTTACCACAATAATATATAATGTATTCTCCCATCATGGGACGATAGGATATATGGTCCAGATCTCAAAGTTACTCCAAAATATAATCCAGATAATCTTTCGCTGATGCCATCTTCAACCCTCCTTCTCCTTGATCGGATGTCGGATCACAGAGATCCAATGGAAATTTTCCTTGTGGGCATAGTCAATCCCATTTATTCCATCCTACCACCAAAATCCTTCCAGTGGCGGAACTACATAATCGAAGAATCCCTCAATTTGATGGCCGCCCTTCTTACTCATCTTGATCGTAAAGGCGATCGCATATAAAAGTCCTATTGCCGCTTTGTAATCGCCACCTTCTATATTCGGGTCACCGCTGCCACGAATAGCAATATAATTCATGGTCGAAACTTTCACAATGTCGGGCTTATTCTTTGGCATGTAATACTCTTTATATTCCTTCTTAAAGTCAAATGCCATCGTGATCTACTTCCCTGTAATGATAAAACAGACAACCCGGATCCATCATCCTTCCTGAACCGGTACCCAAATACCACATTCATAATCCAGAGACTGAGGGTCTCCCTGAGAATAGACCTCAAGGGTTGCCTTTCCATTTGCCTGAAATTTTTGACCTTCATTCGGAAACCATTCCTGCCATACTGCAGTATTGAGAGTCTGTAAAGATCCCGGCATAGGCCCTTTTGCCGTAAAAATGGCCCAGTCGCTTGCCGGGAAAGAGTATAATTCTAATCCTTCGGGCACATCGCCCCCTTGATACAGTCCTGCGATCCAATACAGAAATCCATTTTCCGATTCTGTACAGATAGCAAACATACCGATACTGTTTTCTAAAATTGCTTTCTCAATTTCAGTTTCAGGCTTCATAGTCTGCCAGAGTCCTGCATATTTTGCAGCAAACTCCTTATCCCAAAATTCAGGACATTTCTGATATCCTTCCTCCGGGCGGATTTCTGTATGATATCCAATAAACGTCATCTCCGGTTTCTTTTCATAATTTACATTCATTTTTTATATCCTCTTTCTTTCCAATTTGATATTCAGGATGTCTTCCTCTCTTTTGCTAATAAATATTAGCCACATTATAGCTAACATTTATTAGCTAGTCAAGCGAAAATTGTGGTCAGTAGAGCCCTGATCTCCACTGACCTTTACACTGCCACTATTTCTTCTCAAATATGATGTTGTTCACCTGTTCGAATATACTTCTCCGTCTTTCTCCCTTATAGTATATCTTCCTTTACTGTACTTTCACATCCGGATTTTTCTCTCATAATTATTTCTTAAGTGTCTCGATTATCACACTTCGTTCTTTACGGCAGTAATCTCAGCGTTGATCTCTTCCAATGTCATATCAGCTAATGGGTAAAATCTTTAAACCCATGTAGGATTTTTATAGTAGAACACAGCCAGGCCTGTTTAAAGCCTGGCTGTTTAAAACTTATTAAAAGATAGGTTGAAATGTTTCTTGTTCCTTTACCCAGGCAGCAATACCAATATCCCTTTGTTTGGCGACATATTCTATAATGTGTTCATGATGACTGATCCCATTAACCACATGGACATCTTTAAAGTCCTTCAGTCTTTGACATGGAAAATCATGGCATTCATTACACCATGTAATACCATGCTCTTTTGCACAGTCCCTGAAACCATGACGGCATTCAGCACACTCTCCTTTTACATTATCTGAGAGACAACCGGAACAGATTCCATCCGCATAGGATGGACAGGTTCCACAAAACAGGCCACAAATACCAACGACTTCTTCCGGTTTATTCATCATAATTTTCCGCCTCAATTAAATGCTTTTTCCTATGAAGAAACCATCCTTTATCGCATTCATGATATTCGTGGGAAGCTTAGAATCTCCAACATTCCACACATTGGCATTACCCCGTTGACACAGATCATGGGAACCTCTCTAGTCCAGGCCCGGCAATTCGGGCAAGAAAAAAGAATCCCGCCTTGCTGACGGATCCTTTGCTTGTTTCCACTTATCTTATTCCTACCATCCTTTTTTTACATCCAGAAAATCATCTCAATCACTCCCTTTCAAGTCTTCTGTTTCTCATCGCAGACTCCTTTTCAAATGGATTTTTCAGGAAACCCTTAAACTCCTCCCTTTGCGGATCGGCAGTTCCAACATTCAGATCTCTCCGAGAAATGGCTGGACCTTCTGTCCAGAAGAAGTACTGTCCGGAGGTCTTACCCGGATCCCTTTCGGTCCGGGTAAGATCTCCGGCGGCACTTCCCTCTGCCTGTAATCATTCTACCGCCCCCGGATTCCAAAAAACATGACTGAATCCGCAAGTTTTAAGGGGGAAAAATTGCGGATTTCTGCAAGTTTCCGACTTCTTCTTATGATATTGTTAAATTATCTGATATTTCCAATTCTATGCACGGCTTTTATAATCGAAGCAAAATATGCTCTGCTCTGATTAATCCTATTGAAAACTATGAAAAAAAGAGGTATAGTAATAGCAGTTAGCTGCGACTAACCAAAAGATGTGTTTTCAGTGACCGGACATGATCCACTGTTATACTATGCTGCCGGATCGCAGAGAATCAAAGGAGAACTTTGAAGACATTTCGCAAATCCTCGTTGATTAAGTAAAGGACAGAGGGACTGATATATGAGTAGATCAAGGCTGGGGAAATCCTTTGTGTTTAAAAGATTTTATGAGGACCTATCGGACAAATACGGGGACAAAAAGGCTTCTGCCATCTGGGCGTATGCCCAAAAAGAGCTCCGGAGACTGGAGGAAACTGAACCCGGTGCGGATAAAAACAGCCTGTCATTTGTATTTCCTGCAGTGGCTCTGTACAGGGCAGTGGAGAAATACGCACCGGGAGAAGGCCTGTCCCTTGTTTGATAAGGCGAAAGGAATGGGAACACCCGAAGCTGTACAGATGATCTGCTGTATGGATAAGGAATATATGACCGGCTTCCGCGGAATTAACTATACCCGTACAAGATCCGTCGCAGAAGGCGATGACTGCTGTGATTATCGGCTGAGGGATTCCAGGAACAGAAAATAATATAGGATTCGGAAAGGAATATGGCTGTGAAGAAGAAAATATGGGATCTATATGCCCCCATTTACAAACAGGCCATGAAGGCAGATCAAAAAATCTATGAATATATGTACCGGCGTATCCCAAAAAAGATCCAGGATAAACAAGTTTTGGAAATTGCTACAGGGCCCGGCCTGCTGGCAAAACAGGTGGCTTATGCAGCAAAAGACATGACAGCCACGGATTACTCAGAAGGGATGATCCGGCAGGCCAAAAAGGGCCGGTATCCTTCCAATCTTAGCTTTGAAGTAGCGGATGCAACCGCACTGCCTTATGATGACAACTCTTTTGATGTTGTGCTGATCGCCAATGCCCTTCACGTCATGCCGGCTCCTGAAAAAGCACTGAGAGAGATCCGACGTGTCCTAAAAGATCAGGGACTTCTTATCGCTCCCAATTTCGTAGAACACAAAGGGACGGTTATAAGCCGGTGCTGGTCCGGTATCCTCCGGATTGCAGGAATACGGTTTGAGCACCAGTGGTCATCAGGAGAGTATCTCAGATTTCTGGAGAGCCAGGGATGGAAGGTACTCTTCCATCGTGAATTAGGGGCACGGATTGCCCTGATGTACACGGAATGTACTGATAAGTATCATGGATAAAAATGGATTTGCAGACAAGGAGGCAAGATATGGATTTAACATTTGGAGATATCCAGGAAACAGCGCTGATACCACTTGCGATCAAAGCCAGTGAAACATCAAGACCGGGCGCCAGGATCAAAGACCTCAAAGCCAAAGAGATCATTGATTCTCTGGGTGTGGATGTCAGTAAGTTTGATCCTTTTTTATCCCATGAGGGAGTTGTTGCGAGAACGATCATGTTCAGAGAGGAACTCAAAAAACTGCTGAAACAATATCCGGATGCCCTCTGCATCAACCTGGGATGCGGATTTGACGATAAGTTTTCGCAGGTCGATAACGGGAAACTGATCTGGTTCGATGTGGATCTCCCTGACCAAATCGAGGTCCGTCGCAAAGTGTATGAAGACCGGGACCGCTGTACCATGCTTGCCGGCAGTGCCCTTGAGAATGACTGGACCCGAAGCCTGCCGGAAAGAGACATGACCATCATTGTAATGGAAGGAGTATTGGAGTACTTTTCCAAAGAACAGGTAAAGACCTGCCTGAACATGCTTTGTGACAGTTTTCCTCATGGATACCTTCTTGCAGAACTTCACTCGCCCTTCCTGGAGAAACACGGTTCACATCATGACGCAGTGAAGAATACCAATGCTGTATTTGGATGGGGGACAAAATCGGGTATGGAATATCTGGAGCTGGAACCTCGAATGACTTTGGTATCCGAAGCAAGTTATAAGGAGGAAATGAAAAAATATTCCCTCCGCGGAAAGCTGTTTGCCATCATAGGAAAAAACATCAACAACCGGCTGGCCATCTATCAGTGGTAAGGAGAGTGCAGAAATGGACATCTTAGAACCAAAAGCGATTGTGGGAACCAATTCCTGGGGAAGTGCCGCCTACTGAAAGGTTCTCCGAGGCGAAAGCGTCGACCGGGCTACGATCAGGAAGTGTTATGAAAAGGCAAAAGAAACCGGCCTTCTAATCTTTGACCTTGCGCAGGACTATGGTCTTGGAAAAGCACAGAAAATGATCGGAGAATTCGGAACAGCCGATATATATATTTCATCAAAATTTACACCCGGGTCCTCTTACAGACCGGGTCAGGTCCGCAGATCCCTTGAAAAGGATCTGCGGGACTTTAAGCGGGATTATATTGACATCTACTGGCTGCATCTTCCTTCCGATATCGAAAAAAACCTTGGTGAGATCATCGGTCTTTTCAGGGAAGGAAAGATAAGGAATATCGGTGTATCCAACTTTAATATGGAAGAATGCATGGAGGCCAAAAGGATCCTGGATGATGCAGGGATCCCCCTTTATGGGGTCCAGAATCATTACAGCCTGGTCAATCGGAAATGGGAATGGACGGTCTTGTCCGATGGTGCCATGATAACAATATCCTCTTCTGGGCATGGGCCGTACTGGAGGAAGGAATGCTGACAGATCCGAGAGTCAGGACGAAAATGTCGGCTATGAAACTGATCTTCCACAGGAAAAAGAAAAAACTTCTCCCTCTGTATCGCCTTATGAACAAAGTAGGAAAACACCATAATATCAGCATTCCCCAGGTTGCTATGGCGTTTTGTTCCTCCAAGGGGATTATCCCGGTTTGCGGCTGCAGGAAATCATACCAGGTGGAACAGCTTAATGAAGCAGTAAATATCTTGCTTACTAAAAAAGAGATAAAACTTCTGGAGGATGAGGCCGACCGTATTGGAGTGAAAATATTGGGAGCGGATATGTTCCGATTCGCAGTAAAAAAGAAAAGGGGATAAACAATGCTGACCATTCATTCCCCATACCACAAGCAGCCTCGGTTTATAGCTGCGTAAGTAGGCTTGAAATGTCTGTCTATTCCAGGGTAAGAAGTAAGGCCATTTTAAATCTTTTATCTGCTTTCACTGAATGAAGCCCGCCCCTGGCAAAATGGAAATTCTCTCCTGACTTTATCACATGATCTTTCCCTTCATAACCAATCACGGCCTCACCATCTAAAGCAAAGATTAGCGCCTCACCCGGTGCTGCATGTTCAGAAAGTCCGGTGCCTTCATCAAATGCCATGACAACAAACTTCATCTTTTCATTATGTACTACATCCATGTTAACGATCTTTTCCTCCTGGTAAGGTACAAGATCTGCCAGCTTGAAAACTTCTCCTGCTGTTACTGCTTTGTTCATAATGTCTTCCCTCCTGATAGCTATCTCTGTATATATGACACCGGTTTCGGTTTTCATACCAACCGGTATGTCTGTCTCTGTTATAATCGATTCCCCGATCGACAAAGTTTTCTCCTCCCCATCTGGCCGATAGACGGCTACGTTCCCTGCTGAAACGATCATCAGTTTATGGTATGGGTATATTTCTGCACTGATATCCGTATCCTCTGCCATGGAAAACACGGATATATAATTATCCCCACTGCTGATCTCCTTCGATACAGTACAGCCGGGTACCGGGGTATTATCATTGGCGATCGAATATACTTCTCCGACTTTCTCCCTCATGGCATATCTTCCTTTACTGTACTCTCACATCCGGATTCTTCTCTCCTCAATTATCCCATCTTTAAATGCCATCCTGATTCCCTCGCTTTCTTCTGTTGTAACTCTTCAGTACTCTGAATCATTATATTTCTGTTAGTCTAAAACCCTGCCGTCCCTTGAGATCGTAACAACCTGCCAGCTACGTAAACGTCCACTGGACGTTTCCTTCGCATGCTCAGGCAATGGAATGAATTTGCCACTGTTCTTAAGGGCAGTTTCCGCAGCTCTTTGCAGACCACCGCAGCAGGGCAC